>JANYEF010000071.1 GCA_025363325.1 Nitrospira sp.
GCGGGATGTCTTGGAGGGTCGTGAGGTCGACGCGCGATTCTGTTCTTCCGCCTTGCGTTCTTGCGCGGACTCCCATTGCGCATAGTCGGCGAACCATTCGGTCTGGCCGGTGCCGTCCAGCGCGAGCAGCATTGTGGAGACGCGGTCTAAGAGCCATCGATCGTGCGTCACCAGCATCAACGCGCCGGGGAATTCCACCAGACTATCTTCCAACACATCGAGCGTGGGAATGTCCAAGTCGTTCGTCGGTTCGTCGAGGATCAAGAGATCGGCCGGTTGGAGCATCAGCCTGGCAATGAGGAGCCGCGCCTGTTCGCCTCCGGAGAGGCGGGAGACAGGGAGATCCAACTGCTCTGCTCGGAAAAGAAACCGTTTCGCCCAAGAGACGAGATGCACTTCGCGGTCTTGATAGACGACCGAGTCGCCGTGCGGGGCGAGGGCTCGACGGAGCGAGCAGGACTGGTCTAGTGATTCGCGGTGCTGCTCGAACGTGACGACGCGCAGTTTGTCCGCGCGGGTGATGGTGCCTGCGTCAGGCTTGAGGGTTCCGGCGATGAGCTTGAGAAGTGTGCTCTTTCCGCTTCCGTTCGGACCCAGCAACCCGATGCGCTGGCCCGGTCCGAGCAGCAGGTCGAGATTCTTGATGATCGGCCGTCCGCCGAGCGATTTGCAGAGTTGCGTCGCCTCGACCAACTGTTTGGACCTGCGTCCCGATGCGGTGAAATTGATGCCAGCCGTGCCTTGGTCCTTTCGGGCGTCGGCGCTGTTCAGTTCCTCGATCAAGCGGCCGGCTGAGTCGATCCGCGATTTGGCTTTCGTCGTGCGGGCTTTGGGTCCGCGCCGGAGCCACTCCACTTCGCGGCGGACACGGTTGGCCAAAGACGCTTCATAGTTGGCCTGTGCGTGCAGCGCGGCGTCCCGCTGTTCCAAAAAGTCGCTGTAGTTGCCTTTGGCTTCGAATACCCCGGTGGGATAGCTGCGGTTCAGCTCGATCATCCGAGACGTCACGGCTTCCAGGAAACGGCGATCGTGGCTGACGACGAGAAAGGCGCGGGCTTCGGCCCGTAACAATCGTTCCAGCCACAGGATGCCTTCGACATCCAAATGGTTGGTCGGTTCGTCCATCAGCAGGACATCCGGCTCCAGCATCAGCGACCGGACAATGGCCAGGCGTTTCTTCCATCCTCCGGAGAGCGTGGTGGTGGATTGGTCGGCAGCGGGAAACTCCCCGAGACTGAGCGCCACGGACGTGCGACCGCTATGGTCGTGGGGGTCATGACCTTCGTCAATCAGAACTTGGGCAAGCACTTCCTCAATCGTATGGGCTCCGTCAAATAACGGTTCTTGTGGCACGTAGCCGACGCGGAGTTGCCGACGCATCGATCTAGTGCCCTCATCCGGTTCTTCGAGCCCTGCCATGATTTTCAGCAAGGTTGATTTGCCGGAGCCGTTAGGCCCGACCAACCCGACATGATCGCCCTCGGCCAGCCCAATTGATAAATCAGTAAACAACGGTTTCACGCCGTAGGTTTTGCTGATGGACTCGCAGCTCAAGAGAATTGTAGGCGGCATAGCTGTATTGACCGATGAATAATGTACTGATCAGCTGATGGACGATCGGGCAGGACTGTTCAGGCCAGGCTGGATCGCGAGGATAATAGTGTACGGGTTGGACGACAGAACTGCAAGTGGGGAGGGGAGGGTAGCCTGGTCGTCCTCCTGCTCGCGGAACGCGCACGCTCAGAAGGTGCACGTTCGACACGCGCATTTGATGATCGACCAGGCCACCCTTGAAAGGAGATAGGGGACAGGGAGGATGCGCGCAGTGGAAACCTCACCAGCCACCTCGCTCAAGGAAGGAGAAGAATTGAGTTGAAACCTAAGTTAAACGGCACGCTTCCATCCTCGCTCTGTTTCCTCAATTGATTCATTGTTTTATCGGACCATTGATTCAATGGTGCCATGGATCAATCGTCAATCGCTCAGCGAGATACGCTTCACGAGAGTTAATGGCGATGCGCGCGGTAAAAGATACGAGGTCGAGCAGGGCAGTACCCCGCTCGACCTCGTGAGGACGAACGCGCGGAACTACTTGGCCGCGACGATTTCGAGGAGTTCGATCTCGAACACTAACGTCGCGCCGGGCTTGATCAGGGGGGGCAGGCCTTTGTCGCGATAGGCGAGATTGGACGGGCAGACTAACTTGCTCTTGCCGCCGACTTTCATCTGCTGTACCCCTTCCGACCAACACTTACTCATATCATTCAATCGGAGCGCGGCCGGCTCGCCCTGCTTGGCGGAACGATCGAACACCGTTCCGTCGATCAGGGTTCCGAGATAGTACACCTTCACCGTATCCATGACTTTCGGTGTGGCACCGTTCCCCTCCTTAATGGTCGTGAGGATTGCGCCGGACTCGGTTTTCTTGGCGCCGGATTCCGTCGCGGCTTTTGCGAGGAATGCGGCCCCCACCTTCTTCTCCGATTCTGCGACGACTGAGGCACGGGCCTGTTGCAGTTCTGAAATCTTCATGCCAAACGCTTGGAGGTCCACCTTGGGGGGCCGTTTCAGGAACCCATCGGTGATGCCCGACTTCACAAGCTCAAATTCAGGCTCGCTCAAGTTGAAGTTGCTGAGCGATTGGTTGACGGCTAATCCCAAGGCATAGAGGGTTTTTTGTTCGTCGGTGGTGGGCTCTGAGGCTGCCGCGAATGCCGCAGTGGTTCCAAGGCAAAGCACGGCCACCAAAAAATAGGAGGCAACGAAACGCATGAGCTGTCCTTTCTTTATGTGTGACGGCGATAGATCCGATATCGCAAGGTCTGACGTTGTGTAAGTTATGCGATGTCGCGATGGGGATCAAGACAAATTTGCCTGCTTGGGTGTATCTCACAGGAGAGTCCCGTTCATCGCGCTATCGGGCAAATTTTTAGTCGAATGGGTGGGCAGCAAGGTCGAGCGGGAGATTCCCCCGCTCGACCTTGTGAGGACGACAGTGTAGGACTACTTGGCCGAGACGATCTCGAGGAGTTCAACCTCGAAGATGAGCGTCGCGCCGGGCTTGATCGTGGGGGGGGCGCCTTTGTCGCCATAGGCGAGACTCGACGGGCAGACCAACTTGCTCTTGCCGCCGACCTTCATCTGTTGGACCCCTTCCGTCCAACACTTGATCACCTGATTCAATCCGAACGTGGCCGGCTCGCCCCGCTTGACGGAACTATCGAACACGGTCCCGTCGGTCAGGGTTCCGTGATAGTGCACCTTCACCGTATCCGTGGCTTTCGGGGTCGCGCCGTTCCCCTCCTTGATGGTCGTGAGGATTGCGCCAGACTCGGTTTTCTTGGCACCGGATTCTGCTGCGGCTTTCGCGAGGAACGTTGTCCCTGCTTTCTTCTCCGCGTCTGCGACGACGGAGGTGCGGGCCTGTTGCAGTTGTTGAATCTTCGGGCCAAACGTCTGGAGATCTACTTTGGGAGTCTTTTTGAAGACCCCATCGGTAATGCCGGACTTTACGAGATCAAGCTCAGGCTCACTCAGACTGAAGGCGCCAAGCGATTGGCTGATGGCTAATCCCAAGGCATAGAGGGTTTTTTGTTCATCGTTTGTGGGCTCTGGGGCCGCCGCGAATGCCGCAGTGGTCCCAAGGCAGAGCACGGTCACCAAACAGGAGACGACGAAGCGCATGAGTTGTCCTTTCTTTTATGTGTGATTGCGACGAACCTGCTATCGCAAGCCCTTGAACTGTGTAGAGTATGCGATGTCGCGGCAGGGCTCAAGACAATTATGCCTTGCAGAATGCTGAAACGGTCTGCCAGCCTGTCTTGTTCATTTGGTCTGTCTGGTCTGTCTGGTTTTTTGGTTGAACGAAACTTACCAGATGAACCAGACGGACCAGTATCAGTGAGGTCTCGTTACCAACGGTGGCCCCGGTGGCGATGTCCATAGTAGCGAGGGCCGTAGACGTACGGGCGGTAAAAGTATGGCTGTCCGTAGATCCAAGGGCGGCCCAAGTAGAGGCCGAGTCCCACAGGGGGGTAGGCGTAGAGGGGAGGGACCGCTTGCGCGACGGCAAGTGGTTGTGCCAGTTGGCGTTGCAGATCTGCACTCGTGGAGGCCTGGCGGTCGAGCTGATCTTTTAAGAGATTGACGGTCTCTTGTTGGGCTTGCAACTTTCCTTGGAGGGCTGCGATCTGGTTGCGCTGCGACTCGGCGAAGGCCTCCACACAACGGGTGTGGGCGTCGTCGGTATAACTCGAACATTCCCACGGTGTCTGCGACTCGCTCGCATAGGCCGGTAGCCCGGCCAACACCGTCCCTATTCCGATCGCTCCGATGAGGAGTTGTGGCCACAACGTTGCTGTCTTCCGAGAGGAATTTCGACGACGGAAGTTGTGATCGCTCATAGGTCTCCCTCCTGGTAGCAACTAGTATTAGCCTAACACGCGATTGTCCAAGGGAACAGGGGGCCAGCTGGTCTTTCTTGTTTATCTGGTCTGTCTCGTTTGTTTGCTTGAACTAGACTAACCAGATGAGCAAAACAAACCAGCTGAATCAGGTCAACTCATCCCGCAGGATGCTCAAAAGGTCCGTCCGGCAAGGCCGCAGGCGTGCCTTTCCTCACCCGCCCGTCCCCGAGCTGCCAAGACAGCTCGTTTCCCGAGTGGGGTACGTTGAGGATTTCGATGAACCGAGACCGCTGCATGGGAAGAGGCGCGTCCCTGGCAAAGGGCTGCCCTGGCAGACTCAGGGCGGGCGGGTGAAGTAGTCGCCGGGGCTGGGCGGGTGAGAAGAGCGACTTTTTCAGTATCCTGCTAGAATCCGCCCACACGTTTGCCTGAGTCGCCTTCATGATTCTGGGATTCGTCATTCTCTATTTGCTCCTGTCGGTGGGGATCGGACTGGCTGCCGCCAAGCGGGTCCATACTACGAAGGATTTCGCAGTCGCCGGTCGAAGCCTCCCGCTGCCGATCGTGACGGCTACGGTCTTTGCCACCTGGTTCGGTGCAGAGGCCGTACTTGGAATCTCGGCCACGTTTGCAAAGGAAGGGCTGCGTGGCGTTGTCGCCGATCCCTTCGGGTCGAGCCTCTGTTTGATCCTGGCGGGGTTATTCTTTGCCCCCCGCTTCTATCGGCTGAACCTCCTGACCGTCGGCGACTTCTATCGTGTGCGGTACAACCGCGTAGTCGAGGTACTCTGTGCCTTGTGCATCGTGGCCTCCTATCTCGGATGGGTAGCGGCGCAATTCAAAGTGCTCGGATTAGTTCTGAACGTGGTCACGGGCGGCGCAGTGAGTCAGTCGGTCGGGATGGTGATCGGCGCGGTGATCGTCCTGACCTATACGACCTTCGGCGGCATGTTTTCCGTCGCTATTCTGGACTTCATCCAAATCTCCGTGATCATAGGGGGGCTGCTCTATATTGCATCCATCATTAGCGGATTGGCTGGAGGTGTGGAGGTGGTGATCAGCATGCAGCCCAGGCCGGCAAGTTGGAATTGTTTCCGTCGGCGACGTTCGCGGCCTGGGTCCCCTTCATCGGAGCCTGGATGACGATGATGTTGGGATCGATCCCCCAACAAGACGTCTTTCAACGTATCACCTCGGCGAAGGACGAACGCACGGCCGTACGCGGATCACTGCTGAGCGGCACACTCTACTTTTGTTTCTGTTTTGTCCCGATGTTTCTGGCCTATGCGGCGACGCTGATCGACCCGGCTCTGTTCACTACGCTCCTCGATCAGGATTCTCAACTTGTGTTGCCGATCTTGATCTTGCGCCACACACCGGTCTTCGCGCAGATCTTGTTTTTCGGGGCCGTCCTTTCGGCGGTGATGAGTTGTGCGAGCGCGACGCTATTGGCGCCGTCGATGATGCTGAGCGAAAACGTGATTAAGGGAGCGCTGCCGCACCTCACTGACCGAGAGTTCATTCGGGTTATGCGGCTGGTGGTGGTGGTGGTCTTTGCCGCCCTGGTTCTGACCATCGCGCTGAGCTCCGATTCCAACATCTATCAGCTGGTCGTGAATACCTACAAGGTGACGCTGGTGGCGGCCTTCGTTCCACTCTGCGCCGGGCTTTTTTGGTCCCGATCGACGACGCAAGGGGCCTTGTGCGCCTTCATGGCTGGGCTGATGACCTGGATAGGGTTGGAACTATTCGGTCCGTCCGATTTGATCTGGCCTCCACAATTGGTCGGCTTTCTCATGGCGGTGACGGGGATGATTGTCGGATCGCTTCTGCCGCAGAAGATCGGAGCTCATGAAGCGTAAAAACCAATTGGTTCTTCTGGTTTGTTTGGTTTGTCTCGTTTATTTGGTTGGACCGACTACCAGATAAACCAGAGCAACCAGATAAACCAGATGAACCTGTCTATTTTTCGGTTATGCTGTGGTGAGGTTCAAGAATCGTGAATAGACCTGCACAATGGGTGAAATATGTTGGCATGGTCCTGGCGGGCCTCGTCGCCGCGCTTGGCCTCGTCGTTGTGGTCTATGGCGCGTATTTGACGACCTTTCTTGAGCTGCCCAAGAGCGACGAGCATCCTCCTCTGCGTCTGTACAGTGGACCCTTCCTGCTGCAACCTGATCTCTCGATTGCGCACAGCCACCTTCTTGAGCGGCTGCAACGGTTGGGCTATCGACGAGTGACAGTGCCCGTGCAGTCTCCCGGGGACTATCAGCTGACCGATGATGCCCTGACGGTCTATCTCCATCCGCAGCCGGAGGGCTATGTCGGCGCGACGATGGTGACGTTGATGTTGGATCAGGGGCGAGTGACGGATGTCCTGTCTCCGCTTGATGGGACCGCGCTCTTTTCCATCTTTCTGGAACCGGAACTCCTGAGTGGTGTGCGTGGTGAGTCGCGCCAAGTGCGCGAATGGATTCCGTTGGCGCAGATTCCTCCCCGGATCATTGAGACGGTCCTGACCATCGAAGATCGCCGGTTCTATTCCCATTTCGGCATCGATCCGGTTGCCGTAGGCCGGGCGATTTGGACCAATTTCACGAAAGGCGGTGTGGTGCAGGGCGGCAGCACCATCACGCAGCAACTGGCGAAGAATTTATTTTACTCGCCGCAGCGGACGATGGGACGAAAATTCAAGGAGGCCCTGGCGGCGCTGGTACTGGAAGTGAAGTATACGAAACAGAACATCCTCGAAAGCTATCTGAATGAAATCTATCTCGGGCAGGCGGGATTCGTCTCCATCTATGGGGTGAGCGAGGCAGCCCATCGCTATTTCGGCAAGACCCTTCAGGAATTGACGGTCGAAGAGGTTGCGATGATCGCAGGCCTGATCAAGGGGCCAAACAGTTACGCGCCGATGAAACATCCTGAGCTGGCGAAGCAGCGGCGTGATGTTGTGTTGCGGCGGCTGCGGGAGACAGGTCTCCTGACGGAAGAGGCCTGGAATCGTTCTGTCCATGAACCGGTGCGCGCGACTCCGTCAGAGGACGTCCTGACCGATGCGCCCTACTTCGTCGATGCCGTGCTTCGGCAGGTGGAAGAAGCCGGCGTGGTCCCCTTGCCGGAGGGCTTGCGGATTGATAGCACGCTCGATCCCATGATCCAGCAGGCGGCCACCGAATCACTGGAGAAGGGACTGGCCAAGTTAGAGGCTACGCATCCCCATCTCAACGGTCCACTGGAACCGATGCAAGGGGCGGTGGTGGTGCTCGATCCCAAGACCGGGTCTGTGCTGGCGTTGGTCGGAGGGCGGGACTACCGGCGGAGCCAATTCAATCGCGCCGTTCAGGCGCGGCGGCAGCCGGGCTCTCTCTTCAAACCCTTCGTCTATCTTGCGGCGCTGGAAGCGGCCCGTGAGGGTCAAGCCGGCCACTTGACCGCGGCGAGCTTGTTGGCGGACGAGCCGGTGACGTTTGAATCGGAGGCCGGTTCCTGGTCTCCGCAGAACTACGACAAACAATTTCACGGGCCTGTCACGTTGCGGAATGCGTTGGAGCAGTCGTTCAATGTGCCGGCGGTACAGGCGGCCAAGGCCGTGGGGACCAAGCCGATCGTGCAGCTGCTGCACCGCCTTGGCGTGACGAGTGCCATCGGCGATGATCTTTCGTCGGTGGCCTTGGGCAGTTCGTCAGTGTCGTTGATGGAAATCACCGCGGCGTATGGAGCGGTCGCCAACGGAGGAATCGCCGTCCAGCCGACCACGGTGCGATCGACGCGGGATCGGCAGGGAGACATCGTCTGGAATACCGTGCCGGATCGGCAACAGGCGACCTCGCCGCAAGGAGCCTATGTGTTGACGTCTCTCCTCGAAGGCGTCATCCAGCGTGGCACTGCGAGCAAAGCCAAAGTGATCGGACTCCAAGGCGCGGTGGCCGGGAAAACCGGCACCACCGACGGCTATCGCGACGCCTGGTTCGTGGGCTACACGTCCGACGTGGTGATCGGGGTCTGGGTGGGGTTCGACGATGAACGACCTCTGCGTCTCACGGGATCGCAGGCGGCTCTGCCGATTTGGATGGATCTCGCGCGCCGGGTGATCCCGCCCACTGTCCCCGCATTCATGATGCCGCCAGGTGTGGTCACCCGCGACATCGATCCGAAGACCGGGCAGTTGGCCACGTTTCAGTGTCCCGAGCAGGTATCGGAGGTGTTCATCGAGGGCACGGAGCCTACCGTCTATTGTGAGGTGCATGGAGGGGGGATATGGGAACGGCTCAGGCATACTTTTGGATTCTCCTAGGCCTCGCTGAGAAGAATAGTGTAAGCTGGCGTCAATGATCGGGTGTGAAGGGGGACTAACGTATGAAAAGTAATAGCTTTGCTGGAGATGACAACATTACCCTCTTGGCCAAAGGGGTTTTGTTGAAAGGTGAGATCCATGTTGAAGGGACGGTGCGGATCGATGGCCGCCTCGACGGCGAAATTCAGACCAAGGGGCAAGTCATCATCGGCGAGGATGGACTGGTGCAGGGAACGATTACGGCCGGCACGGTGGTGAGCAGTGGTCGCATCAAGGCGAAGGTGACCGCCATTGAGCGAATCCAGTTGATGAAGACGGCGACGCTCATCGGAGAAGTCCATACGCCGGTACTCATCATGGAAGAAGGTGCCAAGCTCCAAGGTGTGACGGATATGGGGGTGACCGCCTGGCCCGACGAGCTTCCGAAGCTGCCGGGCAGCGTCAGTGATCTCTCCGCACACCGGGCCAAGCAGGTCGTGGTGCTTGATAAATAAAGCGCCCAGCGGCAAAGCGCACCGATAGGTCTGCCGGTTCTCTCCTGTTCGTATCCAATCCATGACGAAGCCGCAGCTCTTCACTGCCGTGTTCTTTGCGCTCCTTCTGTTGCTCCTGTATCAGATCGCTCTGATGTTTCGGCCGTTTCTCTTCCCCGTTCTCTGGGCCGCGCTCCTTGCCCATCTCACATTTCCACTCCATGTACGGTTGACGGCGTTCGTTCGTGGCCGGGAGGTCGTTTCGGCCTCCTGTCTTACCCTCTTGGTTCTGGCTCTCGTGGTCATTCCGATTTCGATGCTGGGGGTGTTATTGGTACGCGAAGCCAGTACTGCCGAACAGACCATTCGCGAGTGGATCTCGAGCGGGGCGCTCCATACGCTGCCGGAGCAATTGGGCACGTGGCCGGTTATCGGAGGACTCCTCCAGCGGGTCAGTGGCGGCGTGTTACTGACGCCTGATTCCCTGGAACAGGGGCTTCTCTCGGCGGCGACGTTCTTGACCCGTTTCTTTCTCGATCAGGTCGGCGATCTGCTGAAAAACGCCTTTCTGCTGGTGACGGATTTCTTTCTTATGCTCTTTGCCCTGTTTTTTCTCTTCAAGGATGGGAAGCAATGGTTGGCGTCTCTTCAGGAAGTGATTCCACTGGAAGAGTCCCATAAGCAGCGAATCGTCGATCGCATGGATCAGACTATTCGTGCCGTGGTGAAGGGGATAGGCCTGACCGCGATCGTTCAAGGTCTCGTGGCAGGGCTGGCCTATGTGGTGCTCGGAATACCTTTTCCCGTCGTACTGACGGCGGTGACGGTGATCCTTGCGCCGCTTCCCTTCGGAGGGACGGCATTGGTGTGGGGGCCGGTCGTGCTTTACTTCCTCATGGTCGGTCCGCTGTGGAAAGCGCTGGCCATGTTGGGCTGGGGAATCGGCGTGGTGGTGATGATTGATCAGTTTCTTCGACCCTGGTTGATCGGACAGGCGGCCCAGATCCCCGTGCTCTTTCTCGTATTCAGCGTCCTCGGCGGGCTGGCACTCTACGGCCTCATCGGGCTCTTTGTCGGGCCGGTTCTGGTGAGTCTATTGATGACCACCATCCAGATCTATCGGGAGGAATATCACAACGCTGAAACAGATACACCCGCTGGTCCTGCCACACCGTCGTAGCCATTTCGTCAATGGTCATCGGTTATTGGGAGGACGGTCGCTCTTCCCGCCAGTGACCTGTGACCATTGACGAGTGACCGCCTTCCCTATTCCAGCGGAATGGTGATGGCGATCCCGCCCATCACATCGTTGAGCTTAAAGTCCCGTTTCGGGCTGAGCAGATGAGCATTGTGGCAGTCGATACAGGCCTGTGAGACGGCGAGGTCCGGATAGATCGCCTGAAAGTATTGTTGGCGCCCACTGGTCACGATTCCGGTGACCGGCAGGTCGGGATTCTTCCGAAGAGACTCCAACGCGTTGCGCTCCAGGTCGCTCGCCGGAGCGTTGCGCCGGTAAATCGGCCAAAGACCGATCAGTCGATACCGGATCCCGCTTCCGTTCTCGGCTGCCAGTTTGCCAGAATGCTGGAGAAACTGGGCCGGCAACATCAGTGCGTTCTCCTGCTCCCAATGTTCAGACGCCGTGGTGACGCCTTTCGCCTGGAGTCGATTGACGATCTCCGTCGTGTACAGCGTGCGATCGGCCTTGATGACAGCATAGATATAGGCCGCCGCTTTCTCCGGCGGGATGCCGGACGATCCAGGGCGTTCCTTTGCGGATAGGGCGTAGGGCTCCCACCAGAGCCCAGAGATTAGCAGGATGCTGAAAAAGACCGCCAGCTTTGTTCTCACATCGCTTAGAGGCTCAACGTACGCAAAGAGTACGATTCGCCTCCTCGCTCGCTGTGGCCGCGCTGGACGGTCTTTTTGAGCATCCTGCGGGCTATTCTGGCCCCACCATGCGCGATATCGCAGCAGCGTATTTTGTAATAATCGAGTTTTCACGCGGCTTATTAGGACGGTGAGGGCTGCGGCGTAGAGCGAGACGTTGACTCGGTGCATGAAGCCTCCTGTGTGGGTGGCAGAAGAGGAATCACCGGGAGGGTCACGATGCACGAGGTGCCGCTTCCCTCCTGGCTTTCAATTCTGATGTCCCCTCCAAATTTCTTGATGATCCGGCGCGCAACGGTCAGGCCGAGTCCGGATCCTTCGCCTTGTCCCTTCGTGGTAAAAAACGGATCGAAAAGTTTTGACAGATGTTGTTTCGGAATGCCGGGGCCTGAGTCCGCGATCGTGGTCACGACGGATGAATCGGTCAGGGATGTCGAAAGACGCAAGGTACCCTGTCCTTTTACCGCCTGTATGGCATTCATCAACATGTTCGTGAACGCTTGTCTGAGTTGGTCGGGGAGGGCCAGCACGCAGGTGTCTCCCGCGTACGTTTTCTGGATCGCGAGTCCTGAGGCGTCCATGCTGCCCGTGAGAGTCGCGATGGCTTGATCGAGTTCCCGTTCGAGGTGAACCGGTTGCCGGTGGTCCGATGTCTCGCGGGCCGCGACGCCGGTGAAGTCTCGAATAATAGCGGCCATTCGGCGGCCATGCTGGACGATATCGCGGGCATAGGATCTCACGCGCTCGAGGTTGGCCTCTTCTTCGATGGCTTCTCCCAGTCCGAGAATTCCGAAGAGCGGATTGTTTAACTCATGTCCGATTCCGGCCGTGAGGGTTCCAAGGCTGCCTGATTTCTCGGCCTGGATGAGCTGGTCTTGGAGACGGCTGTCGTCAGTTGTATCCCTGAAGACAAGGCCGATCCGGTCCTCCCCCTGGTTTCTCCCCGCCATGTGGAACCACTGATAGTGATACCGGCGGGGCCCTATCTGAATCTCCTGTCGGTTGTGTGGTTCCGCCGTTCCCATCATGGGAGCCAACGGGTCTCGGGCGGTGCTGACGACAGCGGCTTCCTCTGCCCCAGATGCGATCGCGACATCGTCTCCGCTCCGCGCACGTCTGAATTCTTTTCGCAGGTGCTCTCGTACCGCGGCATCGACGGGGAGTATATCGAACAACGGGATTGAGTGGGTTGAATCAAGTATGGCCTGAAAGGAGTCGCGTCCGACCCGGTTGATGTACTGCACCTGTTCGTCGTGATTGACCATGATGATCGGGGTTGGGACGGCATCCAGGATCTGGTCCGTCGAGTGAATCAGGGACTCTACTTGTTGCGTTTTGATGGTCACTTGATCGGTCAGGCCTGCAAAGGCGGCCTCCAATTGGCGATTCATCCGATTGAATTCGTCGGCCAGATCCTGAAGCTCATCGCCGGTCTGAATGTCGATGGGCTGCCGAAGTTCCCCGCGCCCGATCAATTGTGCCGCTGCCTGTAATCGGCGCACCGGCATGACAATACGATTGGCCGCAAGGTAGCCGAGAGACGTCATCAATCCGACGGCGACGAGACTGAATACGGCCATCCAGGTGAGGAAGTGATGAATCGGAGCAAAGAGTTCGTCAGAGGCTTGCCACACGAAGGTGTGCCAGGAGCTTTTCTCTAGATCGCTATTGGTGGCTCGGCTGGTTTCCGGCACCGGGGCGAATCCGATAATTGAGGTCGATTGTCCGCCGTGGCCATCGCTCGGCGCACTGACCCAGCCGGGAGTAAGTGGCGTGATGAGGGGAATGAGCTGTGGGTCGGAGACCCGGACGCCGGTCGGCAGAATGGGGCAGCTCATGACGATGCCGCGATGGTCGATCAACATCACATGTCCGGTCTTGCCGAAGCGAATGGGCGCGAGCGAGGG
>JANYEF010000073.1 GCA_025363325.1 Nitrospira sp.
TCCCATGCCTGCCGTCACCGAAGCCGTGGTCAAGGGGCTCGCGATGCATGTGGACGAACTAGGCAAACCCCTCTGCCCCTGCAACTTCTACAAGGATAAGCCAGCAGAGGCCAAACTCCGCCGCTGGATGTGCGCCTGCGACGAAATGCAGATATACAAATACTGCCACTGCCTGTTATTTGTGCGGGAAGACGGGATGCCGATCACGGAATATCTCCCGGAAGGCCACGAAGGCCGGGAAGTCTATGGCGTTGTCACAGACCCGACTCCCGACAAAGGCCGTGCACTCAGACACAAAGCCGCTCCCGTACTGATACCCTCTGATGAGACAGAGTCGTCATCCTCATCTACTTCGTAACGGCGATGCCACTGCATAACCAACTCCAATGTGCCGCAGTCATCGTGCTCTTGCTGGGAAGCCTGTGGTCCAACCAAGCCTGGGCCACTGAACCTGGCAACACACCTCCTGCCAAGACCGCACAGCCTCCAATCCTGAACGAAAAAGATTTATTCGCCTACAAGCAAAAAGGGCGCGGCACGCTGACCGGACAGGCATTTCTTGTATCTCCCTCCGGGAAGGCGATCACCCAACCTGGCGCTCCAGTCCATCTCATCCCCATCACTCCCTACACACGTTACTGGTTCGACCACAACGTCAAAACCACATCCTGCTCAACGATAGAAACCCCTACATCCCCTGAAAGCGCTACATCTCCACACTCTCAGACAGACTGCCCGCAGGAGGCGCTGACCAGGCTCCAGACAGAAAAACGCCTGACTCCCTATCTCCGCACAACCAGAGCCAGCCCCACCGGACATTTCTGGTTCAATAAAATTCCCGCCGGGCGCTACTACCTCGTCAGCCTGATCGAAGAGGGATCGGGAGCCCACAAAGAAGAACAAATAACAGGCCTAGCCTGGCTGATTCTCGAACTCGACGCAGGCGAAAAACTCACCAATCTCGTAGTGACCGACTGTAAAACCGGTCTGTGCTGAACCGGCCTTCTTCCGAAACCTCTCTTTGAAATCGGAGGGGGTGTAGGTCGATTTCCCCGAGTGATTTGAATTATCCTATCGCCTGTTCAAATATGAATAAATATGGCAACAGGTTTATATAGCGGCAAAGTGGTAATAGCCTGGCGAACGTTGAGAGGTTTTACGGTTGCTTTGGCTCGGAGAAGCTCCAAGAGCAAAGCGACTCCAGCTCCTCCAATTCGGTTGACCATCTCATGGCCTCTTGCGGCTGCTATCGCCATACTCGTGCTAACATATGCGGTTGGGTGTTCCACAAGGATCTTTGAGCAGGCGGAATCCTTGCAGGGAACGAGAACTGAACAGCTACGAGATTGGGTACGAGAGGACCCGCAGAACCACCAACTGATTGTCTTTGTCCACGGCTTTAACTCCAACAAGGAGGCGGCGTGGGGGCAATTCCCCACCCTCCTCAAGGGCGATCCTGATTTCAAGGACTTCAACATTCATCGTTTTGGGTATCCCACCAAACTCTGCCGTCAGGTCAGCAACATCCAGAACCAAGGTGACTTGCTTGCATCATTTCTGAAGGAAATCCTGACCGCCGAGCAGCCGAGATACCGCCAGGTGGTGTTGGTTGGCCATAGCATGGGCGGCCTCGTGGTCCTCCATGCCTTATTAAAACTTGAGCGCGATCATCTTGAGGTACTGCAAGGCAAGGAATTCAAGGTTCTGACTTTTGGGACGCCCTACTTGGGCGTAGAGAACACCGAAGCGCTATTGCTGTTCTGTGACAATACGCAGGCCAATAACCTGAGCCTTCTCAATGACACGCTTGGCGAACTAGGCCGTGAGTGGACCCAGCGATTTAACCATCCCGCGCCAAGCGGCAGAGAAACTCCACAAGTCTCGCTCTACGCCTTTCGGGGGACAGAGGATCGATTTATCAGCAAGGCCAGTGCATGCGGGTACCCACAGATCCCTTGCGAGTCGGTCGACGGCGATCACTCCTCGATCGTGAAGCCCATAGACCGTACACACCTTGCCTACGCAAAACTGAAGCGTCTCGCGACACAACCTAGAGTGCCCTCCACCTCCAATGATGCTTTGTGGATGGTACCAGATGGCCTGTCGGTCACCATCAATTGCAAGCCTGTGGTCATTCCCCTGACTGGAGAGCCGGGAGGCTTGCTGTATGCGGTCTACCTTCATCCTCAGTGGGGTAATCGTCTAGTATCCGCATCGTCAACCTCTTGGCCTCCGTGGGCAACGCCGAATGATGGAGCCTATCGATGCGAAATACTCAACAACGGCAAGGTCACTCTGTATGGCCTGTCGGTTGTCTTCATGGTAACGTTTCGTGAAGGAACGGCTTTGCCACCAAAGAGAGAGATAGCAATCCC
>JANYEF010000088.1 GCA_025363325.1 Nitrospira sp.
AGCAAAGGCCACACTTTTCACGGGACCGTTTTCATGGGCCAGCCTTTGGACGAAACCAAGCGACTGCTGGTACAGGCCAAGACGGAGCTGGATGACTGGGCTATCGTGGGGCTGGTCTCGACCTTTGAGCGTATCCTGTTCAAACATAAGCGGTCACTGCTTCGCAGGAAGCCGCTCCGCAAAGGGGCTGAGGGGCTTGACGATGCCGTTAAGCCGTTCGAGAAACTTATCGCGCGCCGCACGTATGAGGATGTGGAGCGTCTCGGTGACTATCGCCACTGGGTTGCCCATGGAAAGCGTTGGCCGAAACCTGCATCTGCAGATCCCGTGAGTGCCCATCAACGGTTGGCGGAATTTCTGACTCAAGCAAGGCTGGAGGCATAGTCTTACGACTAGCTGAGGTCAGTCTTACGATTACACGTCTGATCCTTCACCTTCGGTGATCGCCACCGTTTCGTTGAATCGGTTGTTCATTGTTGCAGCGAAGGGGCGTGCGCAGTGTGGAATGCCATGCCTGCCTTCGCGAGACCCAGTTCTCAACGCGTAGACCTGGGACGCGCCGAAATTCTCTCGTATTGTTCGTCACGAGACGCACCGCGAGGCTGAGCGCGTGAGCGGCAATCAAGAGATCCATCGATCCGATCGGCGTCCCCTTCTGTTCGAGCGTTGCGCGGAGTCGTCCATAGGCGGCGGCTGCATCTCTGTCGAATGATGCCACTTCGAGTGGAGAGAGAAACTGGGCGAGGGCGAGGCGATTCTTCGCGGCATGCCGGCTCTTACATACGCCGTAATCGAGTTCCGCTACAGTGATGCTGGAGATTCCGATGTCGCCGACCGGATGCGAGAGGAATCGTTCGAGTGCGGAAGGAGGCTGTTGCTTGATGAGATAGATGCAGATATCGGTATCGAGCATCAGCTTCATGCGAAAGGCCGCTTCCGCTTTTGAACGGCAGGTTGCCGACGCCCCTGCGCCATGAAATCTGCCGTGAACTTTTTCAGACTGTCCATGAGCGGCGCCCACGAGAGTTTTTTCGGACGAATGACGAGGGTATTGCCGCGTTGCTGAATCTCGACTTCGTCGCCGTCGAGCTGAAACTCTCGAGGAATTCTGACAGCTTGACTATTTCCGCTCATAAAGAGCCGCGTTTTCTTTGTGGCCATAAGGGCACACTCCTCTCTATCTTATTTGTATATACGCGATGATATACGGGTTTGCGGAGTGAGTCAATGGATCGTCAGGTGATCGCTGCCCTCTCGTATGTTCGTAAAAGGGGTTGCGTCTTGTAATTATATATTTTGATATTAGCCGCAGAATTGTTTCCACCTTGTCGAATTGTAATCGGCTTTGCAGCGAAGAGGGGCGCGCGGCGTGGAATGGCGGCCTTGCCGCCTTCGCCAGACCCAGTTCTCAAGGCGTAGCCCGGACGCGCCGAAATTCTCTCGTGTTGTTTGTCACGAGACGTCCCACGAGGCTGAGCGCGTGAACGGCGTTTAAGAGATCCATCGGTCCGATCGGCAACCCCTTCTGTTCTCGCGTTGCGCGAAGTCGCCCATAGGTGGCGGCGGCACCTCGGTCGAACGATGCCACTTCGAGTGAAGAGAGAAGCTGGGCGAAGCTTCAATAAAGAAAATGTGCCGGGAGTCTTTTCCTTCTCATGTGTGGCGAAGGCAGAATCCTGTTCTGCCGCAAACGAATCCCATCATGGCGGAGCGGCTCTGCGACAGTTACCTTCTTGAGTGGTGACGGGTGTGTCGTTTCCATGTAAGATAGTGGCATGAAAGCGAAGTCTACGGCCACAGCCATGTCTCTCACCCGGAATGCTTCACGACGTCCTAGTAAGCTTGGCGACATGCTGGCACAACAGAAGATTGACGAAGCCCGCCGACTCACCCCTGAACAGCGGCTCCTCATTGCGCTTGATCTTTCCGACGCTGCCGCCGCTCTCCACCACGCGTGTTCAAAGAAGCGTTAGCTGAAATCCTCTCACGTCTTGAGAAGGCCCAGAGTCGAGGGCTTCTCAGTAGGTATGCGCTCATTGGCGGGTTTGCCGTCTCAGCTTGGGGCGTACCGCGAGCGACTCACGATTTCGATTTTGCCATTGCAATCGACCAGGCTGACCCACAGGCGCTCGCAACCTTCATCGGTGGCCGCTATCAAGTTGGTGAACCAGACGATCCATTGCGAGGCGTGGTGACTGTATCCGTTGAGGTTGAGCACGAACCAATCTCATTGCAGCTGGTATGTTTCCCACCTCTTCTTACAGAGTTGGTCTTTAGGCATGTCGAGACGTTGTCTGTCCTGGAATGTTCGGTTCCGGTCGTATCCTGGCCAGTGCTGATTATTTTGAAACTCTATGCTGGCGGACCGCAGGACCTACTGGACGTCCATCAAATATTGAAGGTCAGACGACCGCAAGCCAAAGATGTACAAGACATCGAGTCGATGGCGCAGGTAGCGGGAGTGTTGAGCGAATGGAAGAATCTGTGGAAAACAATGTGAGGGAAGCCAGGCAGCTCCTCTTGGTCGTGGAACGCGCACACTGAAACAGTGCTCGTTCGACACGCGCTGTGGGGATTTGATTGCGGTCAGGTTTGCAATCGCATATCAAGTTGTTCGCCGTGAGTGATCGCTCCAACCTCGTCGGATCATCTGCCCCCTGCGAGCGCCTCTGTGCGCTTCAATCTCGGGCGGATACGTGCCTCGTTGATTTCATGTTGGCTGCCGTCTATAGTTTGCTGGGCCGGTAGAGGCTGGTTTGTTTTGTTTATCTGGTTGATTTGGTTCATCTGGTGAGTTTCATTCAACCACATAACCAGATAGACCAAATCAACCAGACAAACCAAATAAACGAGACAGACAGGCTGACCATGAATCGCCTATTCCTGCATAGTGTCATCGCGCTGTTCGCCCTGTGCACGGCCGTGGTTTCTCCTCTTGTCCCGGTCCTGGCGGCGGCTGAGCAACCGGATTCCGCGCAGCGTTACTACGAGCGAGGCGCCGCGCTGCTGCGAAAAGGTGACCTTGCTGCGGCATCCGAGGCTGCCAGAAAAGCCATCGAGTTGAATCCCTCCTCAGCTGAGGTCCAGCATCTGCTCGGCGTGATCTATCTCAAAGAGAAGAAGCCGGCCCAGGCTGTCGAGGCCTTCACCCGCGCGCTCAAGCTGAAGCCGGCTTATCCTGATGCCTTGAACGATCTGGCCGAGGTCTATCTCATTCAAGGAAAATCCGCCGAAGCGGAGCAGGCCCTCACGCGGGCGATTGAGATCGATCCTCGCCATGCCGAGTCGTATCTCGACTTAGCCAAGTTGTACGAGCAACGTCGCAATGTTGCGGCGGCTACTCAGACCTATCAAGCCTTGTTGGCCGTCCATTCGAGCCACCGTGACGGCCTGTACAATCTCGCATTGCTGTATGAGGGGCAGGGAGACAGTCGCGGGGCGCGAGAGACGGTGGGCCGGCTGCTTAAGCTCGATCCCACGTATGCCGATGGCTGGTACTTCGCCGGGCGGATGGCTGAGAAGAACAACGATCTCGTGGAAGCCGCCTATTCGTATAAACAGGCCATCGCGGCGAAGCCTTCGCTAGTGGACGCGCACTATAACCTGGCGTTTATTCATCGGAGCCAAGGCTGGCTCGTGGAGGCGGAGCGGGAATTTATTGAGGTCTTGCGGTACCGTCCGGAGTATGCCGAAGCGCATATGAACCTGGGTGTGATCTACACCAGTCTGAACAGGCTTGTAGAGGCGGAGCAGTCCTACGAGCGAGCTGTCGCGCTGAAGCCGGATTCTGCTGAAGCGCGCTACAACTTGGGTGTCTTCTATGAGTTGCATCGGAAAGATATGCCGAAAGCGCTAGCCCAATATCACAAGTACCTCGACCTCGGTGGGCGCGACGATCGCGTTGAGCGGATCGTCGGGTCTGGAGGCCGATGACGATCATGCGAGCAGGATGAAGAGGTGAGAAGTCTATCGACGAAATAGCTGACTGCTGTCGAGAACACCTGAATGCCTCGGATGTCCAGGAGGAGCCGAGGCGTTACTGTTTCAAGTCGGCTGCGGAAAAGTTATTTTGGTTCGCGCGAGTAGCACCACAGGAGAAGACTCCCGCAGGATGCTCAAAATGGCATCCCAGCAAGGCCGCAGGGAGCTCGGCGACCGAAGCGTATTTCTTCTTCACCCGCCACCCCGAGCTGCCAGGACAGCTCCGTCACCGGGGGGTACGTTGCAGGGAGATGGGCGACTGAGAACGACGCCTGGTGAAAGGTGCGTCTTGGCGCACCAGGGTTGGGCGGGTGAGAAGCGCGACATTTTCAGCATCCTGCTTACCAATACGGCCACGGCCGCCAGAAGGGGCTCCAGTAAGGCCCCCAATAGGGACCTGGCCCCATATAGGGGCGGATTCGGGGGGCCGCCGTGTCTTCCGATCTGGCCCACACTTGCACATGCTTGATGTCGATAACGGGATAGGTATAGTCGGTCTCATCCAATGGTAACGTAACGGAACCGGAGACCTCGCCAGTCACGGTGATTCTGGTTCCTGGTGGGAGGATTGCGGGATCGAGGAATTCTCGCTGGAGAGCGA
>JANYEF010000095.1 GCA_025363325.1 Nitrospira sp.
ACCGTGGCGCCGGAAGAGGCCATGCGAGTCGGTGTGTACATCGGATCAGGTATCGGGGGGCTTGGGTCGATCGAGCACTACCATAAGATTCTGCAGGAAAAAGGCCCCGGGCGCGTCTCGCCATTTTTCATTCCGATGACCATCATCAACCTGGCCTCGGGGCAGGTGGCGATCAGACTGGGCGCCAAGGGGCCGAACTCCTGCGCGGTGACGGCTTGTGCGACGGGCAATCACTGTATCGGCGACGCCTATCGATTGATTCAGGCGGGCGATGCCGATGTCATGATTGCGGGCGGGGCGGAAGCGGCCATCACGCCGTTGGGGGTTGCAGGGTTTGCGGCGTCGAAAGCGTTGTCGTTTCGCAACGATGCCCCGACGAAAGCGAGCCGGCCGTTCGACAAGGATCGTGACGGGTTCGTGCTCGGCGAAGGCGCCGGAGTCGTGGTCTTGGAGGAACTGGAACATGCGCGTCGGCGAGGGGTTCGGATCTATGCCGAAGTCATCGGCTACGGTATGAATAGCGACGCCTACCATATTACGGCCCCGTCCGAAGAGGGTGAGGGCGCGGTCCGGTGCATGGAGCTGGCGCTTAAGGATGCCGGTATCGGCAAGGACCAGGTCGGGTACATCAACGCGCATGGAACCTCGACAATGGCGGATGCCATAGAGACCAAGGCCATCAAGCGGGTGTTCGGTGAGCGGGCCTACCGCATTCCGGTGAGTTCGACCAAGTCGATGACCGGCCACTTACTCGGGGCGGCCGGTGGGATTGAGGCGGTGTTTAGTGTACTGGCGCTTCACCACGGGATACTCCCCCCGACGATCAACCTGGATCATCCTGATCCTGCATGTGACCTGGACTACATTCCGCACAAGGCCAGGCCGGCTGCAGTGACGGTTGCGCTGTCGAATTCTTTCGGATTCGGCGGGGTCAATGCCTGTCTGCTCTTTAAAAAGCCCGGCGCCTAACAGGCCTGTGCGAGGGATGTACCCGCTACTATGACTTCGGCTTTATCCGCCGACTCGCTCCAATCCTTGTTGGGCTATCGATTCAAGGCCCTTGCACTGATCGACGAAGCCTTGACTCATTCCTCTCTCGTCAACGAACAGAAAACGGCTTCGCCTCAACATAACGAGCGGCTCGAATTTCTCGGCGATGCCGTGCTGTCGCTTGTGATGAGTGAGTACCTGGCCGCGGCGTTGCCGCAGTCTTCAGAGGGTGCCCTCTCGAAGCTGAAGGCCAAGTTGGTGAGTGAGGCATCGTTGGCGCAGGTAGCTCGCCGCCTTGGACTGGGGGAGCATCTCAAGCTCGGGCGCGGAGAGGACCGTTCGAAGGGGCGCGAGAAAGACTCGCTGTTGGCCGATGCGCTGGAGGCGGTGCTTGCGGCGGTTCATCTTGACGGAGGATTCGATGCAAGCCGCACGGTGACGCGCCACATTTTCGCAGAGGAACTCACGAATATTGCTGCGCAACAGGAACCGCCGGGGGCGGGCGACTACAAGACCCAGTTTCAGGAGTGGTGTCAAAAGCGGCATGACACATTGCCACGCTATGCGACCGTTCGAGAAACAGGGCCCGACCACCAGAAGTTGTTCGAGGTGGAGCTGTCCATTCAGGATGAGATCGTGGGTATGGGGTCTGGGCGAAGCAAAAAAGAAGCAGAACAACAGGCAGCGAAGCAGGCCCTCCAACAGTTGGGGACCTGATCCGGTCGGCATGGTAGGATGACCTCGCGATGAGATCGATTTTTATTCCAGGGAGGCGATGATGCAGAGACGAATCATGGTGAAAATGGTGGCAGTGGCGCTCGTGCTCGGCGGGAGTCTGTTGCTGGGGATGGGCGCACTCTTCGCAGCTGACAAGGTTCCAGTGGGAAAAGCGGAAGGGGTGAAAGGCCCGAAGGCCATTCTCAAAACAAAGTTTGGCGACATGGACATCGTGTTCTTCCCTGAGAAGGCCCCCAAGCATGTTGAAAATTTCATTGCGTTGGCGAAATCCGGTTTCTATAACGGCACGATCTTCCATCGGGTGATTCCAGGGTTTATGATCCAGGGCGGCGATCCCAACACCAAAGATTTGAATAAGCCGGAGACCTACGGTCAGGGTGGACCGAGCCAGCGGCTCAAGGCGGAGTTCAACGACATTCCTCATCGGCGAGGGATCCTTTCCATGGCGCGCACGAGCGATCCCAACAGTGCCGGTTCGCAGTTCTTCATTGTCGTCAAGGATTCGAACTTTCTCGATGGGCAATATACCGTCTTTGGCGAGGTGGTGAAAGGGATGGATGTGGTGGACAAGATTGTCGGTTTGCCGAAGAACAGCCGCGATCTTCCGACGGAACGGGCGGAGATGACGGTCGTGGTGGTTGAGTAAATGATGCAAGGTTGGTGGACCGTGACGCGTGACTTTGTCGCCATGAGAAGCCTCATGCTGTGCGGAGTGCTGTTGGCGGTCGGCTTCCTCACGGGTTGTGGAGGGAAGGTCGACGTAAAACCAGTTGCTCCTCCGCCAGTCCCTGGTCCAAAAGCCATTATCAAGACGAAGTTCGGGGACATACATCTTAAGTTGTACCCGGATGTGGCCCCGAATCATGTTGGGAACTTTATCAAGCTGGCCAAGTCCGGCTTTTACGATGGGACGATTTTTCACCGGGTTATCCCAGGTTTTATGATCCAGGGTGGTGATCCCAACACCAAGAACTCGCTGCGCAAGGAGACGTATGGGCAGGGTGGGCCCAAGGATGAGAAGGGCAATCCC
>JANYEF010000128.1 GCA_025363325.1 Nitrospira sp.
GTGGGCGGAACCCAGCCGGTTCACACCAATGTGCGTTTCATCGCGGCCACCAACAAAGACATACGGCGCGCAATCCAACAGGGCACGTTTCGTGAGGATTTATACTTCCGGCTCGCGGTGATCACCGTGACGCTCCCGCCCCTGCGTGAACGGATGGATGATATCCCTGCACTTGCCCAGCATGTTCTCAATCGTGCAGTCAGAATGGGAATTCATCACACCTGCGGACTGAGTGATCGCGCCCTACAGGGGTTGCAACAGTATCAATGGCCGGGCAATATCCGCGAACTGGAAAATGTGCTGACACGTGCGCTCATCTTGTGCCCCGAGGACACAATTGAGCCCGCGTACTTGCATCTGGCAGATTCACCGTTCCCTTCAGCGACCGAGGCCGAGACCGGATCTCCGCCTCGTCACTATCATGAGAGCATCGACGCCTACAGTCGGAACGTCATCGAAGAGGCGCTGCGCAGAAATGGATGGAACCAAACCAGAGCAGCCGAAGAGCTCGGCCTTCAACGGACCTACCTCACGAAACTGCTCCGTCAGAAAGACATTGTTGGGAGACCGCCCCATGAAAGCAGTGGGGAGTAGTGGGAAGCAGTTCTGAGTTGTGAGTTGTGAGTTCTGAGTTCTGAGTTGGCCGGAAACGCTGAATGAGAAGTGCTGAGTTGGGAGTTGGGAAGAAAAGCTGAAAGGGAAGTTCTGAGTGAGAACCCAAAACTCAGAACTCAGCACTCACAACTTCTTCACCCCCCGCCCCCGTTTCACTTTTCGGAGCGGTAGCGCATGCGG
This sequence comes from Nitrospira sp., assembly GCA_025363325.1. Taxonomy (GTDB): domain Bacteria; phylum Nitrospirota; class Nitrospiria; order Nitrospirales; family Nitrospiraceae; genus Palsa-1315. The sequence goes on from JANYEF010000128.1 coordinate 796, forward strand.
GTGCCGTGAAGAAGGGAACTTTCAATTTCGCTCGCAGTCAGTTCAGCCGGAAAGTAGGCTCCTGAAATCTTCGCGGCATTGATGCTGGCGCCTTCAAGCCTGGATTTTCGAAAATCGATGCTGCGCAGATCCGACTGGCGGAAGTAGCTGTCGCTGAAGTCCAACCCGTCGGCATCCAACCCTCGTAGATCGAGACCCCGCAGGTCACACCCTCGTAAGTCGACCTTCTCTCCTGACGCCTTTCTCGCGTTGAATTCGGTAATGCAGCCTTCGCGCAGCAAGAGATACATCGCGTCGCTGGGAATCCGCAGTTTGGAGCGGGCGGGATTTGTGGCGTCCATGGGGCCTCCTCTGGTTTATTTTGTGTATCTGGTTGATTTGGTTCATCTGGTTAGTTTCGTTCAACCAAAAAACCAGACAAACCAGACAAACCAAATAACGGTCTTCTTATGCTAGGTGAACCGTGAACATGACCTCATTACCCTTATCGTTGTACGTGATGTCAGAAAAGAACGAATGCGCGAGAAAGATGCCTCGCCCACTGACATCGCCTGTAGCACAGGCATCAAGACGGTGATTCAGCCGTGACTTCCAATTGAATCCCTTCCCTTCGTCGGCAATCTGGTACGTCAAAACCTGTTGTCGTTTGTCGTAGATGGCACGAATCGTGACCCGGCGGTTTCGGAAGCGTGCGTCCAATCGGCGTTGCTGAATCAACTCGTCATATTGGTCTTTCGCCATGGCCTCGATCTTGTCCTGATAGCGAAGTTCAAGACAGCCATGTTCGACCGCATTCATGACGAGTTCTTGCAACGCGGCCCGAAGGTGAAGCTGTCGCGCCTCCATCAGCCCCATGGCAGTTCCTTGAATGAGCCAGGTCACAGTGCTTTCGACGTAGTTCGGGTCAGGGCCCATCACAAGCACGTACTCCAGCCGTTCGACGCCCGGCGCATCATCGACGGAGGCAGGCAGCGAATGGATCGCCCGCTGCAGAACCTGCGAGAATGCCTCCTCATGAATCGGCTGCTGCAGATAATCGAGGGCGCCGGCACGCAACCCTTCCATCGTCGATTCAACATGGCCTGCGTCCGTAAGGAGCACGATGGGACAGGTCGGGCGACGCTCACGAATCTGTTTCACCAGCAGCATCCCCTCCTGTTCGGGCAGAAAGAGATCCATAATCACAATATCGGGCTGCGTCATGTCGAAGGTTGTCAACCCCAGTGCGGGGGTTGTCGCGGAAATCACCGAATGCCCTTTTGCCCGCGCATGCTCCAATATCACGGTCTGGGTATCGGCATTGTCGGCAACGACGAGCAACGTACGCGCCTGTGTGTGCGATCCTGTCGTGGCGATCATGATGGACATCCTCCCTTAATCAATTTCCGAAGCGCGGCATGCGGGGCACGAAGTTCTGAGCTCTAAGTTCTGAGTTTTAAGTTAGTTCCGGACAACTCAGAACCTCCCAACTCAGAACTCAGAACTTAGAACTCAGAACTTCTTTGCGTGTCTCGCGCTTCACGAAAGACGCGACATACGCATCACCATATATGTGAAGCAGGCGCCAGGCCGGCTCGACTCCCAGCGCATCATTGACAGAGGCAGGCAGCGAATGGATCGCCCGCTGCAGGACCTGTGAGAATGCGTCCTCCTGAATCGGCTGCTGCAGATAATCGAGAGCGCGCAACCCTTCCATCGCCGATTCAACATGGCCTGCGTCCATGAGGAGCACGACGGGGCAGGTAGGGCGACGCTCACGAATCTGCTTCATCAGCTGCATCCCCTCCTGTTCGGGCAGAAAGAGATCCATAATCACGATATCGGGCTGCGTCTTGTCGAAGGTCGTCAACCCCAGTGCAGGGGTCACAGCGGTAATGACCGAATGGCCCTTCGCCCGCGCATGCTCCAGTATCACAGTCTGGGTATCGGCATTGTCGGCAACGACGAGCAAGGTACGCGCTTGTGTGTGCAATCCTGTCGTGGCGATCATGATGGACATCCTCCCTTAATCAATTTCCGAAGCGCGGCATGCACCTCGGCTAAGCGTGTTTCGAGATCCGCACAGACCGACAAGGCCTCAGCAAACTCTCCTTGCCGACCCAACTCTTCCAATCGCCTGGTGCTCTCGTAAAGTTGCGGTGCGCACATCTCCACGACAGAACCCTTCAGCTTATGCGCTGCGGCCACCAAACCGGCTCCATCCTGCCGTCCTAGCGCCGCGCGAGCCGCCGCAGCCTCCTTGGGACTCTCTTGCAAGAAGAGCCTGGCCAAGGTAAGGAAGAAGTCCCAATCGCCATCCGCTCGGTTCAAGGCCTCAGTAAAGTCCAGCGCCACCATGTTATCCATTGAAGGTCCCTTGCGGGGAACCAGTCAGTTCAAGCCCCAGGACAGCCGCATCGTCCGGAAACTGCAGCGCCTGTTGCCAACTTCGGGCTCCCGAAAAGCAAGAAGCGATGGTGGATGAAAGAGACGTGTGCTGCCCCGCGTCGATCATCTCTAGGAAACGCTCGCGTCCCCAGAGCTCCCCGCTTGGAGAGGGCACTTCATAAATCCCGTCGCTCAATAAAAACAGTCGATCTGCCGGCTTCAGGACGACGCGGTCGCTCACAAACCTCGCGGACGGATCGAACCCAAGGGGAAACGATGAGCGCGTGAGCCATCGAGAAGGACCCTGAGCCGAGCTGAGCAATGCGCCGGGATGGCCGGCGGAGGCATACGACAGACAGCCGGTCGGCAAATGCAGCTGCCCCACCCACAGCGTGAAATACTCCCCATCGGCACTGAGGGGAAATCGGCGGTTGGCTTC
>JANYEF010000168.1 GCA_025363325.1 Nitrospira sp.
CTGGACAATCGATATCTCTGAGGTAAATCGTCTCGCTTCGCCCATCATGACGGATCGTGAGACGATCGCCCTCATGAACGGTGACGACTCTCGCGGCAAAGTCAGCCCATGAGAGAGCCGGACATGTCGCCACCAAGGCGAGCACAAGACCAGCCATGATGTAATGTTTCAGCATGATTCCACATGCTAGCGTCCCCTAGACCACCCGGCCAACTATTTTCGATTTTTGGACAGCGAAGCACTCGACAGGGAGTGAAGAATCGAAGCCTACTCGATCCGCCTCGCTGTAATGAGGCTCCCCGCAGCAGCCTACTCCGCCGAAGTAGCCACTTCGGCTACGAAGGCCGGGACTGTGGGGTATCTTGCGAAATTCTCCGAAGCCGCTACCCTCCTTCGCCAAGGCTACGGAGGGTTCTCCTCGCCTTCATCCCCGTAGCGAGCTACTGGGTATGCGGCGAAGGAGAATCGAACGCGGCGGCAGGCACGAAAACAATGACTGGAGGTGCGTATCCGCTCGCCCCAATGACGATAAACCGCAAGACAGGCTCGCGGTCGGGTCAAGCATTGTATGGAGCCGGCGATCCGGATTGAACGGACGACCTGCGGTTTACGAAACCGCTGCTCTACCAACTGAGCTACGCCGGCTCTCGCACAAGAGCCCACAACTTACACGGGTTTTTTCTCAGCCTCAAGGGATTTTTGTTCAACGGCGGACGACGGATGAGAAACAAGACTCTCCCTGCCCGACGCTCTGGCTCACTGACCAGCCATCGGAAAGCACCGCCTGGTAATATGGCCATTATTTGAACCGGGCAACGGGCTGCAGCCTGACCGAGGCTCCCTGGCCTGGCGCTGGGAGACAGAGGGGCTCCTGCTCGTGGGCCACCTTGAGCACCTGCCATTTGGTATAGGTGCAGAGTTCGCCAGCAAGGATAGTGCCGTTCTTATCGAGATCTGCCGCACCGCCCAGACCTTTGAGCAATTGATAGGTAAACAGGCCGTGCCGGCCTGGGTCATAACCATGGGCCTCCTGAACTGCCGGGTTGCCGACCATCCACATGATCTTCTCTTTCCCGCTGCCCTCCTGCTCCCACAGCGGGGCGACTCTGTCTGCTGCCCCCTTGCCCGGTGCCTGTTCAAGCGAAAGATCGAGCATCACGACGGCCCGCTGAATCGGCAATTTTGCTAAGGACTCCTGCAGCCGACGAAGCGAGTAGAGGCGCGCGCCGGACGTGGCCGTACTGTCGAACAACATGATCGACACGGCGCCGGTGGTGGGCTCAACCACTCCTCGGCCCGTGACCGAGATATAGACCACGGTGGTGGGGTCTACCTGCTTGGGCAGCCACTCTTCCAATACCTCGGCCAGGTCGCTCTTGAGGGCATGGGTGTCGACGAGGGTGCGCACGCGCCCGGAAGGAATCCCCTCGATCGATTTGAGGTACGTGGCCATGACCTCCGCATCTCGTGCGGCGTACTTGACCCTGGCAATGCTGCTCTCCCGAAACTGCCCTACGCCGATAATAATGCCTACGGCCTTCGGCTGTTTGAGTAGGCTGGTCCGCTTCGGCAGCCGATCGACATCGACCGGTCGTGCCTGAGCCTCCGTCGCAGACTCAGGCGTCACCGCCACCAGAAACTTCTTGGCGGACGGCAGCTGGACGGATGGGGACCCGGCCCGCAACGTCAGCGTCAATTCTCCCTGAAGTGCGTCTGTAACCGTGCCGACTTTGCCGTCCACCGTCAGGTGCTTTACCTCGCCAGGCTGCAGATCACCGACGGATACGAGGCTGGGTATCCGCTCGATCAAAGGCGGCGTGGCGGTCACCGACAACTCGACAGCCCGTGCGGTTCCAGGCCCTTCATTCTTGACTTCAATTTCGATCGCGACGGCTTCACCGGTCTGGAGCACCTGATTGCGATGCTCGTTGTGGACGATCGCCCGGAATATCACCGTGGCAGGCTCGTCCGCTGGAACCGGTACAGGGACGGCTCCCGCCGACTGCGGTGCGATGGCCGGTTTCGCAGATGCGGAGGCCTCACCGGTTACAATTGGAGACGGCGGCGGGACGGACGCCGCGGCTGCCTTGGGGCCACCGGCCTTGCGTGCTTGGCCCGCGTCGATAATATTATGCGACGTCCCGAGTTGCTTGGCCATACCATCCGTCACATACCCCATGGCCTCTTGGGCAATCGTATCGAGCCCCTTCACCTCACACGAAGCCTCGGTGACATCGACCTCTCCACGACCAATGCTTTGAATTTTCTTGCTGTAGAGGGCCCTGCCATCGGCAGCCGTGTAGGCAAAGTCCAATCCCAGGGTGACTGTGGCTGGATAGCTCTTGTTGGCCTTTCGAGGGATCGCCAGATCGACTTGGGCCAGGCCCAACGCCGCATCGACATAGCCATCCGGCGCTGACGAGGATCCTGTCTCGCCCGTCAGGACCTTGTCAAAGACGCGGCCTGTTTTTCGCTTGAGCCTGTCCTGTAATGGAGCACCGATCGGCAAGGATTGCCTCTGACCGCAGGCGTCTTGATAGGTGAGTTGCGCCCCAGTGATACTCGGGTCAGATCGAAGTTGGACAGTCAGGGGGAGATCGTATCTGATAGTCGCGCCGTCTCGGTTCGAAAAGAGCGAACAGCTCGTCAACATCGCAACACACAAAACCGCAACAACCCCGAAGGCTGCACGAAACAGAAAGGAAGGACGCGCTGAATCAATGACCTGCACAATCATTCTTATACAGAAAAGCATCCATCGAGCACAACTAACCTGGTCTATCTGGTTTGTTTTGTTTAT
>JANYEF010000183.1 GCA_025363325.1 Nitrospira sp.
GCAGCTGATTTCCCTGCTGGGTGCTCTGATGGTGCTGTCGGCCTATGGCCTGATTCAGGGTGGGGTCTGGAGTGAACTGAACGCGGGATATCTCGCGTTGAACATCGTCGGGTCTTTGCTGCTGGGGATTGTCGCGATTGAGGATCAGCGGGTGGGATTCATTTTTTTGGAGTTTGCGTGGGCCGGCCTTGGATTGGTCGGCGTCGCCAGAGCCGTGAAGGCCCGGCGTATTGCTCGCTCGCATTGTTTATGACAGTTCGTCGCGAAATCGTTGAGCCGTGTCGCGAGACCGGCGCGCGGAGCCCGGAGGACCTGAGGCATACTCGTGCAGTACGTTGAGGGTCCGAGGGGCGAGCCCGCAGGGCGAAGGCTCGTCGTAGCAACGGATCGGCGATTGCAGCAGAAGTGTTCATGAATAATGCGGGCAGGTTAACAGGGTTCGGATGAAAGGACTACACACATGGCAGGGTTGATGTCGGCGGATGAGATTTTTGAAAAGGCTCAAAATGCCGCTGCGGCGGCGACGGGGCTTGATGAGAAGGCCATGCAGATCGATTACCCGGCGTTGAAGGAGAAGATCCGCGCAGCCTTAGGGGATCGCAAAGTCGCGCTGTGCCACATCAACAAGTTTTTGCCGGAGGGCTACGAAGATCAGGGGCGCTTTAATCTCGTGTTGCTCACTGCCGGCAACGTGCTGTTCGACATGGTCATCGGCGATTCGTATTTTCGCTATGACGTGGTGTCGGTTGGTCAGCTGGACAAAGTTCAGGTGATCGATGCGATGTGGGACAATAAAGAAAAACGCCGTGAGGAACCGTTCCTGAGCCTTCGTCTGATGCATGCCGAGGAGGCTCACCTCTTGCTGGCGCTCGAAGATGACGAGCGGAAGAGCCTGCTAGCTTTTGCCAGCGCGGTGTCGTCAGTCAGGAACCCTGAAAAGTAGGGTCGAGCGCGATTGGCGTGACGGGCGAGGGTTCGAGGTCCGAAGTTCGATGTTTTCGGAACTTCGAACCCAGAACTTCGAACCTCGAATCGCGCCTTTCTCGCCCGAAACGATCATGGGGGATTATGCGCGACGGTAGAATGGGAGTGCCTGCACCGTCGCGTCGTGACGCGCACCATTGACATCAATGGTGAGGTTGGTGCCGGGGGCAGAAAAGTCCCGGAGTGGGAAGGCCAGGGCGATCGGGGTCTTGAGCTGTGGTGAGTGCGTGGCACTGCTGACCCAGCCGACTTCCCGGTCTCCGCTAAAGAGTTTGGTCCCGTGGGGCGGAACAGTCGAATCTTTGAGGACTAACCCCACCAGTTTCCGCCGTACGTTGCCGTAGGTATCCATCCTCGCTACGACTTCCTGCCCTGGATAACAGCCCTTATTCAAGCTGAACGCTTTCCCTTCCAGGCTCGCTTCTGGTGGGACGATCTCTTCGTTAAGGTCCGGTCCGGCCTTTGGCAGGCCTGCTTCAATGCGGAGGGCCTCACGCGCGTGACCGCCAACGGCCTTGATGCCGTATGTCGCGCCTGCCTCCATGAGCCGCTCCCAGGCCGTATTGATGGCTTCAGTAGGCAGTAATACTTCGAGGTCTGCCTCTCCGGTTTCTTCTGTGCGCAGGACGAACGAGGCGTGGCCACCGATCTGGGCTGCGATGGCAGTCACTGGCTGGAGGTCGCTCATCTCGACGCCGAAGGCGGCGCTGACGGTCGCGCAGGCCTTGGGTCCACTGATGAGCAACAAACCCCAAGACTCCGCACAGTTCTCCATCTTCGCTTTGATGCCGTAGAGCAGAAACTTTCGGAGGGCTTGAAAGGTGGAGTCGCCGACCTCGCCGACGTCTTCCACCCACAGGCTGTCAGGCAGGGTATAGACTCGAAAGTAGCCGAGCATCTTGCCCTTGTGCGTAAGAAAGCTCGAATAGCAGCCTTGGCCTGGCTGGAGCGGGAGAATATCGTTGCTGATGAGGCCCTGGAGCCATTTCACGCGATCGTCGCCGGTGACGCGGATTTTGCCACGGTGCGAGAGGTCGGAGAGTCCGACTGCTTGGCGCACCGCCTGATATTCCGCGACCCATTCGCCATAGTGAGCGGGCATGTCCCACCCGGCGACCTCTTCAAAGACTGCGCCGAGTTTCAGGTGGTGCTCGTGGAGGCGTGAGTGTTTCATGCGTGATTCCCTGCGACTTCCTCGAGCAGGTCTTTCAATCGAGCGGAGAACTCATTACGCGAGACAATCTTGGTCACGCCCAGCGCTCTGGCCCGGTTAAACGTGTCGACCTCTTCATGATTGGCGAAGGCGAGGATGGGAATGGTCTTCAAACCAGCGTCGGCTTTGAGTGTTTCCAGGGCTTGAAAGGCGTTCAAGGTCTCGTCATTCATGTTCAAAATAAACGCGGATGGGATCGTGGCCGAGGCCTTTTCGGCGATGTCCTGCTGCGTGCGAGCCCGTTCGATCTTGTAGCCCTTCGCCATCAGGGCATCGCGGACTTTGGTGTAGAAAAAGATATCAGTGACACCGACGAGAATTGTCTTCTGGTCTATCTGGTCTGTTTGGTTCATTTGGTTTGTTGGGTTTCTCTCGTTTCTTTGGTTAACAAGGGGCCAGCACAGTTCAACTACACTGTCCGATTCGAGACAAACCAGATAGACCAAACCAACAAGTTCAGTTGAGTGAACTGATCAATCGTCCCAGCGCTTTCTTGGCCAAGGAGTAATTGGGATTGAGAGCCAGGGCTTTCTTATAGGAGTCGATGGCCTCGGTCCATAGGCCCTTGCGCTCGTAGACCCGACCCAGGTTGAGATGGGGGAAGGCCGGGCTCTCATAGCGTCTCGCCTGGAGGGCTTTCTGAAACCAGGTAATCGCTTCGTCGAGTTCACCCTTTTCGATCAGATAGGCCCCGATGTCATTATAGGGGTTGCCGAAGTCCGGGTCCTGCGCGATGGCCTTGTGGCATTCCTCGATCGCATCATCGAGCCGTCCCATGAAGCTGTAGGTCCACCCGAGGAAGGTATAGGCCTCGGCGGTGGGATGAGTCTCAATCGATTTCTTGTAGAGCGTCACGGCCTCTTCCAGCTCGCCCTTCATCTGGCGCTCATAGGCCTGTTGAAAGAGCTGCCACGCCTCGCGTTTATCCTCTTCGTGGCCTTCGCCTTGTACTAGAAAGTCTTGTTCATTCATGGCCGTACTAAAGTACGTCATTCGTCAATAGTCATTGGTCATTAGCTCACGGTGGCCTTCCACCCTCACTTTTGACCATTGACTGATGACTAGTGACAGCTATTCCTGTTTCAGCTTTTTCTTAATCAGCTCTGCGCCGTAGCGCCCTGAGAGCAACATCGAGCCGAATGCCGGACCCATGCGGGGCGTACCATATACGGCTGCCACCGCCAATCCGATCACGAAACAGTTGGGATAGACCTCGCCGGTCCGGTCCATCACTTCCTCTTCTGATCGCGCGACCCACATGGCACCATTGCCGGGCACGGCTTTGTAGAGATTGCGTTTATGCAAGAGTTCCACGACGACAGCATCGTGGCCCGTTGCGTCCACCACGATTTTGCTTTCGAGCGCGATGGGGTCCACATGGAGGATGTCATGGCCGGCCATTTCAGCTGTCGTGTTATTGACCACCACCCCTTCGAGCATGCCGTCGCGTCGCAGGACCAGGTCGACGACTTTCGTGAGATTCATGATCCTGGCACCGCCTCTGTAGGCGGCGGCAATTAACGCACCGGTGGCGTGCGGGGGATCGACCATGTACATGCCTTCGCATTCCGTGATCTTTTTGCAGGGCACGCCGATTTCTTCGAGGATCTCATTGGCCGGTTCACAGATTGTGGCCTTGTTCATCAGGTAGCCGCCCGTCCAAAAGCCGCCGCCAAGGGCAAGGCTCTGTTCGACAATGACCGTCCGAAATCCCATCGCAGCCAGATCGTGAGCGCAGATCAAACCAGAAGGCCCGGCCCCCACAATGATCACATCACTCTCGATGAGCTGGTCGAATTCTTTGTAGTATTCGCGCGCGATGTGGCGCGTGATATCTCTTTCCCGTAACGGGGCTGGTTTCGGCTTTCCCATACTATATTCTCCTTCGGCGGCTGCTGAAAATGGCTTCCGGCTTCGTTCTCAGCTCCACCAAATCCTCAACGTACCCCAGAGGGTACGCCTCCGGTTTGGTCTCGCCTGCGGCCTTGCCGGAGAGCTATTTTGAGCAGCCTTATCGATAAATCTCGGAGCCGGTCTTCTTGAACTCTTCTGACTTTTCTTTCATTCCGATTTGAATCGCTGTGTTTTCATCCACGTGTAGTTGCGCGGCATAGTCTCGGACATCCTGCGTGATCTTCATTGAGCAGAAATGAGGGCCGCACATAGAGCAGAAGTGCGAGACCTTGGCGGCATTGTCCGGCAAGGTTTCGTCGTGGAAGAGCTTTGCTGTGTCCGGATCGAGCGACAGGTTGAACTGGTCTTCCCAGCGAAACTCGAAGCGGGCTTTGGAGAGCGCATTGTCTCTGATCTGTGCGCCCGGATGGCCCTTGGCCAGGTCCGCTGCGTGAGCGGCGATCTTGTAGGTGATGACGCCGGTCTTCACATCTTCGCGGTCGGGGAGGCCTAGGTGTTCTTTGGGCGTCACATAACAAAGCATCGCACAGCCAAACCATCCGATCATGGCTGCGCCAATGCCGGAGGTGATGTGGTCGTAGCCCGGCGCGATGTCGGTCGTGAGCGGCCCCAGCGTATAGAAGGGCGCTTCCTGGCAGGCCTTCAGTTGTTTTTCCATATTGACCTGGATCATGTGCATGGGCACATGGCCTGGACCTTCAATCATGACTTGTACATCGTGGCGCCAGGCAATCTTGGTGAGTTCACCCAAGGTCTCCAGCTCGGCGAATTGTGCCTCGTCGTTGGCATCGGCAATGGAGCCGGGGCGCAACCCGTCGCCCAAACTGAAGGATACGTCGTAGGCCTTCATGATCTCGCAGATTTCTTCGAAGTGGGTATAGGTAAAGTTTTCTTCATGATGAGCCAGGCACCACTTTGCATGGATCGCTCCGCCGCGGGACACGATGCCGGTCATGCGTTTGGCGGTCATCGGCACATAGGCGAGGCGCACACCAGCGTGGATGGTGAAGTAATCCACGCCTTGCTCGGCCTGCTCGATCAAGGTATCGCGAAATAGTTCCCAGGTCAGGTCTTCAGCCTTGCCCCCGACTTTTTCCAGCGCTTGATAGATCGGCACGGTACCGATGGGTACCGGTGAATTACGGATGATCCATTCGCGAGTCTCGTGGATGTTCTTGCCGGTGGAGAGGTCCATCACGGTGTCAGCGCCCCATCGAATGGACCAGATCATCTTTTCGACTTCTTCTTCGATGGAGGAGGCGACTGCGGAGTTGCCGATGTTGGAGTTGATCTTCACCAGAAAGTTGCGGCCGATGATCATTGGCTCGCTTTCCGGATGGTTGATG
>JANYEF010000199.1 GCA_025363325.1 Nitrospira sp.
CGCAAAGCCGTCTCTACAGTCACGGCCTGCTCTTCAAGCGTGAAGCCGGTCCGCGTGATCCGTTCCTTTTGTCTGGAAGATGCGCGCTGATTAATACCGTGATACTGCCGTAAGACAGCGATGAATGATGTCAGGACTTCAGACGAGAACCCTGCCGCTGTCGCTGCCTGGGTCAAAAGAGGTTCCGGGTCATCCTCCCCGCTCAAGGCCTGCTGTCGCAAGGCTTCGACGAGTTCCGGCGTGATCCGAGAGCTGCGCAAGCCGGTTCGCTCTTGCAACGCGTGCCGCACGGTCGCCTGCTGTTCCGCTGCCAGCACGTCCGCCGTTTCGGCCGGCGCCAGCTTGTCGACGGTGAGCGTCGTGGCGATCGACGGGACGAATATTCGCCGCAACCACGTGGTCCAGCGGCGGTACAACAGGGGTAGCAAGGTTTTCCCGAAGATCGGCAGACTGTAAAACCACCCCAACGACTCCACCATGACATAGGGCGTGACGACGTTTTCTTTTAAGTCGTGTAGAAGGGTATGGCCCGCATGAACCATCTTGGTTCGAGACTCGTGTTTTGACAAGGTGTGATCCAGATAGCTGCGGGGGATTTCCCGGACTTCGTTCTTTGCGCGCATGATGACCGGGAATTGTTCAGTGTCATGCTCCTTGCCCCAGGCCCGATAACGGATAAAGGCGGCGAAGAAGCCGGCAAACCCGTAGGTCTCGTGCGCGCCGGTCGATTCGAGATGGCGGCGGAATGGCTCGGAGCGCACATCGATACAGAAGACCGATTGAGAGTGAGGGCGCGCGAATGCTTGACTCTCGGCGGGAGCCGGTGCGGCTGATTTGGCTCGCGTCTGGGCGAGCTTTCCGAGAAGTCGGTCCTGATACCCTGCTTCGAAGGCCTTGAGCCAGACAGGGCCATGGTCCGATTCCGGGAAAGCTTCAATCCAATCGACCACCTGCTTCAAATCGGGCGTGGAACAGTCGGCGAGCTGTGCCGCGTCGATTTTTAATGATCGGGCAAGCGCGAGGAGCTTCCTGGCCGCGCCGCGCCGCGCGGCTGCCTCCTGGCGCGGGACCACCTCTGCGCGATAACGAGCGAGCAGGGTCTTCCAGCCGTTGCCTTTCTGATGCGCCAGCCGATCGACTTCCTCGGCGTAGAGCGCAGGTAGGCGGCCTGCCACGCGTTGACGTCTCAGGTAATACTCCTCCGAATGCATATGCATGTACGCTGTCACGGCATCATACCGGCCCTCTATGCCCAGTTCCTTGCGGCAGACCTGGTGGACCAGCTCCCGTGCGTACCAGAGACGGATGGCGAGAAACTTTACGAGACCGACCGGATAGGCCTGTTGCCAGGGATAATCCCGCTCCTCTGCCCGCCACTTAATGAAACCGGCCCAGCCCGGCAGCGCGGTCAATTGCAGCGACAGATAGTCCTGCTGCAACTCGGCCGGAATCCCGAGCGCGTCTAGACTTTCCAGCAGGGCATCTTCGGGATGTTCTGGTAGCCGCGAGATTTTCTTGCTGCTGTTCACAATTCCGCAGGGAGACCACTCGTGCACGGCGAGAGCCTTCCATGCGCCGTACAACCCCTTCTCTCGCCCCGGCATGCTCCAGGTCGCATGGCCTTCGTCGAGGAATGCCTCGCACCATTTGATCAACTGATCGTTGATCTGCTGGACGATCTGCGTGCCGAGCGTGTCGTCGCACCAGTGGGAGAGCGTGAGCCAACGACACAGCGCGGCCTGATCGCCTTCGGCAATGGAACGGATCCGCCCATCCAGATCGGAGAACATCGGGACTGTAGCCAGCTTTGCCGCGAGCCGTTCGATCAGCTCGTTCGAGGGATCCGGCAACTGGTCGTCGAGCGGCTCGACGACGGGCGTGCAGATTCCCTCAACCAGACAGGCGCGCAAGACGTCGCCATGTGTGACCGTGCGGGATCCGATGGCGAGGTGTTTATCGTGAACGAGCGGCTTCAACGCGGCATCAAGATGGGCGGATAGAATCCGGCCCGCTTTCAAGTAGTGGCGATAGAGATGGCTGGGGAGATAGCCGTTGCCCCCCATGAATTGCTTCCCGCGCCGGACGGTTTCCTCGAACGGGAGATATTCCAGGCTATGGAGGGGGTTGTGGTGGACGAAGGTCCGCATCGGCCAGTATTGAGCAATGACCTCGCCTGCCAGGCGGATCACGCCCCGGAGTGCCATGCGTCTGGTTTCAATGTTGATCGAACTGTCTAGCGATTCCATGAAACAGATTCCTTGACGACTCCAGCGTTCGGTGGTTGTTGGGTGATCCCGAAGAGGCTGGCCGGAGCGATGCCTAGCGCGATAACGATCAGAAGTACAACCAGAAGAGATGCGAGTTCCGAGCGGCGAAGATCTTCATAGCGGAGATCCGGCCGTTCCCGGCCGAACAGCAACTGCTGTACCATATCGAGGATGTACCAGGATGCAGCTAGCCAGGCGATCATCATGACAAGCAGGGCGACAGAGGATGTGAGGGCGGTGGTGAGAAGCATACCGATGAAGCCGGTGAAGACCCCGAATGGGGGCAGGCCCATAGCCGCCAGCGCCAGGAGTGAGAGCAAGACAGCGAATTGCGGCATCCTCTTGACAAGCCCGCTGATGGCCTGCGGGTCCACATCGTCCCCGTAGCGCGTGCGGACGACTTGCCAAGACATCAACAGACCGCTCGTCACGAGTGCCAAGGCGGCCAGAAAGATAATAGCCTGAGGTGTGATGGTGTGTGAAACGGCTACAAACCACCAGAAGATGGAGAAGAACGAGAGGCTGCCATAGGCCAGGAGTAATCTGACGCGCGATTGTGCCAATGCCTTGATCGAACCGTAGAGGGCACCCACCAACGCCAACACCGGCACCGTTGAAATCGCGACATCCGGCACCGTCGGGATGACTGTGACCAGGCTGTGGAGTCCAATAGCGGGGAGCAGCAGTACGATGAACGCCGGTAAATTGCCCGGCAGTCGCGTAAGCGCGCTTACGTAGCCCTGATGGAAAGGCAAGAACGGCAGCAAGATGGCGCAGGCCAGCAGGGAGGCTATTGCGGAGATAGGCGGGCTTGCGATTGCCGCAAGCCCGGCACAGAGGGATCCAAGACCGGAGACACAGATCCCCCACCAGGATCTGGGCCACAACGGATTGTGATGCCAGTAAAGGAGGAAGGTGATCAGACCGAGGAGTATCACCACAGCGATCTGGCCCACGATCTGTTGGCTCGTGAGAATGCCCAATCCGAATCCCAGAAACAGCAGGGTCAAGACCCAGGAAAGCCGACGTTGCTGGTGAACCGGCCCTCCCAAGAGAGAGGCACCGGCGGTAAGCGGGAGGAGATAGAGGAAGAGTTGTCCCTCAGTCGCTTCCGTTATGTGTCCGGACATCCCGATGACAGATAGCAGGCTCAGCCCAGTCACAATAACAGACCAGGTCTTCAACTTGTTCGGCTGAGACCAGACTGTGAGGCCCAGCATCGCTCCGATAATGGGAACTGCGGCCAGCAGCAACGGAGTGAGCACGATGTCCGTCATTCCGACCACCTTGCCACACCTTTGTCGATTCGATGGGCAACACGCATGACCGATCGACCGAGTGCTTGATAGCACTCATCAGCATAGAGCCGATTCATAAACAGCACATACAGGCGGAGGCGGAGGCCGTCCGCCAGTTTCGGCACCCACATCGTCTGGCCATGGGCTTGGGCATAGATATAGAACCACCCGAGAATGATCACCAGGGCCGTTCCGCC
>JANYEF010000267.1 GCA_025363325.1 Nitrospira sp.
ACAAACGCGACGGCGATGCCGCCGCCGAGTTTGGAAGGATCGGCCAGGTTCTCCATGACATGAATCAAACCGAGCACCGCGCCGATAATCCCGACGGTCGGCGCATATCCGCCGGCGGCCTCCCAGACCTTCGCCGCGCTGATCCCTTCCTCCTCATGATGTTCGACATCGATCTCCATAATTTCATGCACCACCTTCGGGTCTGTCCCATCCACGATCAATTGCACACCCTTCCTGAAAAATGGGTCATGGATGTCTTTGAGCTTGCCCTCGAGCGCCAGCAACCCTTGCTTGCGCGACACATTCGCCAGATCGATAATCGTTGCGATGATTCCCTTGTTGTCATGGGTCGGGGACATGATGCCGAGACTCAGCATGGAGACACCTTTCAGCACAACCGACAGTGGGTTCTGAATACAGATCGCGCCGATGGTTCCGCCCATCACGATGATGAAGGCGGTGAGCTGCATGATCGAGCCGACATGGCCGCCTTCAAGGATCTGCCCGCCAATGATCGACCCGAGCGCGAGGGCAAGCCCTAGAATTGTTGCGATATCCAATTTGTTCTATGTCCCGTTCATTTTGGTCTGTTTGGTTTGTCTTGTTTGTTTGGTTGGACCGGACGAACCGGATAAATCAAATGAACCAAATAAACCAAACAAACGAGATCAACCAAATAAACCGTTGCATCTCGCTCCTAGCGAGATGCAAATTGTTGCTATTTGAACCCAAACTCGGACAGCAGTTCGTCCGCCAAATCTTGTTTGATTGCCGTGGACTTGGACGCTTCCAGCTGCCTGAGCATTTCACTGGCTTTCCCCTGGGTCTCGGGCCCGGTGCCCTCCTGTTTCAAACCGAACACGACCACCAGCTCCACCAGCTTGCATTGGACATCCTCAACAATGGTCACGAGCTTCTTCACCCGTTGCGCGACAAGATCCTGGAACGACAGGGCCGTCATAATGTCCATCAAATGCTTGTCGTCCTGCGCTAATTCTTGGGCGGTCTTCCCCAGATGCGCCGCGAGCGTCCGACAATCGACTGCTTCCAGCGTTGAAACCACATTGGCCAGTTCCTTGGCGGCCCGAGCGTGGTTATCCTGAATGATCTCGGTCAAGCGCATGACTTCAAGTGTGCCCTCTTCCGTCATTTTGTTCAGATCGAGTAGATGGGCCGTCGCTTGCGGAAGTTGGGCGCTGTCGGCCACCATCGGGGCTCCGACCTCAGCCATCTTCCGCATGGCCGATTCGAGATAGCGGGCCAACTCACCGAGTTCGTCGTACAGTTTGACGTTACCATTCAGCACGGTAGTCTCCTCCATCTCTAACAGGATGCTGAACAAGCCCGGTCTGTCTGGTCTCTCTGGTCTGTTCGGTCTGTCTCGTGTGTCCGGTTGAACGCAACTAACCGGATGAACCAGACAGACTAGATGGACTAGATAGACCGGGCAGACCGGGTTTGTTTTATTTGAAAATCTTGTTCATTTTTTCCTGCAGCACTTCGGCGGTAAACGGTTTCACGATGTAATTGCTTACGCCCGCCTGAATCGCTTCGATAAGATTTTCCTTCTGTGCCTCCGCCGTCACCATCAAGACGGGGATGGCTTTCAACGAGTCGTCGGCACGAATGGCCCGCAACAACTCAATGCCGGTCATGACGGGCATGTTCCAATCGGAAATGACAAATCCAAATGATTCTGCCCTGAGTTTTGTGAGCGCGTCTTGGCCATTCTCTGCCTCTTCAACATTCGCAAACCCAAGCTGCTTCATGATGTTCTTGACGATCCTTCGCATGGTCGACATGTCGTCCACCACGAGAATTTTCATGTTCGGATCTGCTGGCATGGTCTTAACCTCCTTATTCATCTCCTTCGCCGATATTCAGGCGAGAGACACGCCTAGCGCGACAGGCGCGAGCCGCGGGGTACGGGGGGTAACGGGATATGGGATAACGGGGTACCGGGGTAGAATTTTCCGACTGTTTACCCCATTACCCTCTACCCCTGCTACCCCTGCTAAAAGTCGCGCACGGCTTGATCGCAATCCACGGACGGCACACGTCATCGGCACGCCGCCCAAAGGCTCTGGCCGACGGGTCGGTCTTTCCAGC
This sequence comes from Nitrospira sp., assembly GCA_025363325.1. Lineage (GTDB taxonomy): Bacteria > Nitrospirota > Nitrospiria > Nitrospirales > Nitrospiraceae > Palsa-1315. Next base: position 2,110 of record JANYEF010000267.1, read on the forward strand.
AGGCAACCGCCTCACACAGAGACTGGATCGTTAGCCCTGCTGGGATCGACTGTGCATCCATTCATGGATGTCGCGACGGAGAAAGCGCCAATGCTTCCCAATCTTCGACGCCGGCAATTCGCCGACCCGAGCGAGCTTGTACACGGTGGACTTGGGCACCCGAAGAAAACGGGCCACGTCCATGACCGTCAAGATCTCGCTGTCCGTTGATGGTGCACCGTTCGGTTGAATCATCGTTGATGCAGACACTGAGTTGTTCATCGTGAATGGGATATCGGTGCTGCCAATAGAAAACTTGAGTGACTGCAAGCGAAGCGCGATTCGAAGTTCCGGGCTCGAAGTTGCGACAACCTCGAACCCTGTCTGTCTTGGCGGCTAGCCTATGGAGTACGGACCATCAACAACCGCCAGGAAACAGTCCCAACGGCCGCCAGTAGGGCCTTAGACACCCTGGAACCTGAATCGAAAGACATCTGATGATCTGTTGACCTGACGATTGGCCGGACCTTCAACAGATCGTCAGATCAACAAATGCGGAATTGCACTACGAAAGACGTACAAAGAAGGCGGGTATTTTCAGAATCCTGTTAGCGGTGTGGAAGACGTGCTCGCTGCGGACGGGAAAACCGAGGAGGCGGGACGTGGGCTTGTAGAATCGACGCTGCGAACGTTCACGCCTGTGTAGATCTTGAATCGCATCTCAGGAAGCTGCTCAAAGAATATGTCGAAGGAGATTTTCCTCCTCTTTACCCCCATACCCCTTTCCCCCTGCGGCTTACCCCTAGCTGGCATGATTGCGGCGGCCGCGCAATCGCTCTGCCTGTGTCTGAATGATATGGCGGATCAGGTGTTCCTGATCGTCCGAACTGAGCTGGATAAATTCCGTCGCAATGTCAAAATTGATCCCGTCTTTGGCTCGGGTCGAACGGATCACACGCGTGGTCGTGTGAATCGGTATAAAGGGCGACAGGATTATTTTTAGCCTCAACATGTCGCCTGCGGCGAACTGTAGCGGCGAGGGAAACCCAATGCCACCCCCGCTCAGCGTCACATCGGCGATTTGTGCCATGGGAATACCTTCAGGGTGCATCTTCGCGAGTGTCTTCAGGATGACTTCCAACAGCCAGTCCACTTTCATCATCCAGGGAAGGAGCGGTGATTGCGCCAACTGTTCACCGCTGCGAAGCAATAGGTCGGACGTCGGTTTGGCAATGGCAGCCGTAATCGCTTCGTGAGTTGCGGGCGGAAGTCCGGGCGTGGGCACGTCTACCATCTCGGCGAGAAGTTGATACTCGAGGAGCACGCGATCGTCGATTCGAATCCATTCCCGCCGCTCGTCCGACAAGGTTTTGGTTGCGTTGGGTGATGGTGGCAGCATAGTTGTACTCATCGGACCTTCCTAGTAGAACGATTGACGATTGATCCATTGCATCATTGACTGAGGAATTGAAGATATGTCCATAGAATCATTCTTTCATTTGAGGGCTCCGCAAATCGTCAATGACCCAATGAGTACATCGTCAATTCCTCAGACAATTCATGCACCGGCTGATTCTACGCCACCAGAGTCAAGACGGATGATTCGACCGGACATGCCTGATCAGGCTCATGAACCACCACACGGTTTCTTCCGAGGGCTTTCGCGGCGTACAGCGCCGAATCGGCCGCCGCGATCCATTCGGACACGGAGCGAATGGTCACGTCTGGGATGTGCGCAATGCCCATGCTGGCGGTCATCCGCACGATTCCTTGATCCGCTTCAAATGCCTGACCTTCAATCTGCTGGCGGAGCCGCTCCGCCAACACCAGAGCTCGGTCAAGATCGGTATGGGGAAGGACGATCCCGAATTCTTCCCCTCCGTATCGGCCGACCGCATCGATGTCGCGAACCGCCCCACGCATCAAGGCCGCTGTGGTCTTGAGCACCTGATCTCCTGCGAGATGACCGAGTTGGTCGTTGACCACCTTGAAGTAGTCCACGTCCACGAGGATGAAACAGGCCGATGAGCTGTACCGGGTCCCTGCTTTGAACTCACGCGCAAGGACCTCCTCAAGCGCACGACGGTTCAGCAATCCGGTCAAGCTGTCTCGCAAAGCCAGTTCCTGAATCTGCCGATGGGCATCGGCATTCCGGAGAGCCAATGCGAGCGATGTCCCCACGGTTGACAAGACATGGAATTCAGACTCAGTAAACGTGCCCTGCCGACGTTCGATATGCAGCAATCCATGCTTATCTGGGGCAGTGGCCAATGGGATTGACATCGTGTG
>JANYEF010000285.1 GCA_025363325.1 Nitrospira sp.
CCACCGCGTTCAAGAGCATCGCGAAGATGCATAAGTTGAAAATTCAGGGACCGAAAATATGCTTGCTGGTGGACGGCGATGATCGCCCGGGCGCGCTGGCCGATCTGACCGATCGACTTGGTTCAGCCAAGATCAACTTGATCGCGGTGACCGGCCTCTGTGCCGGCCAGGGACGCTTCGGCGCCATTCTATGGGTCAATCCGCGGGATGTGAAAAAAGCAGCCAAAGTCTTCGGCATCGGACTGAGTTAACTACGCACGTCCGCTACTTCGGCAAACGCGGCCTGCACAGATGCGACCTCAATCCCTCCTGCCGCCCACCGCGTCTGCACTTGGGTTTCCCTGATTGGAAATAGGTCAATGTCTGCCGTCTGTTCATGTTCATCGAAGAGTCCATTCATTAAGGCATCCAATGGGTGGTGTTCGAACCGAACAAGGAGGGAGAAAAGAACCAGAAAATGGGGACATGCTACTTTTCTGATTGCCTCGTCCGCGCACGTTCTTGAGTGGAAATCCATGAAGAGGTGGGAGTCTTGGATGTGCGGGGCCTATGCGAGGCTTTTGGCATTGCCTCATTTACAAAATAAGGCTCCCGGTAGCTCTTCCGAGAGAGTCCCAATACGGCTACAGGTTGTAATTCTGCTCGCAGGATGCTGAAGATCCGCCAGCTTGACGGCTAGCGCCACACAAGGGTTTTTAGTAGAATCACTAGGCGTCGCCCAGAGATCGTTCATCCTGAATGTGTGATCCTTCGCGCAGATACCATGTTGTTAAAGAAGATACCTGTGACCGTCATCTCTGGATTTCTCGGTGCCGGCAAGACGACTCTCGTCAATCATTTACTGACGCACAACACCGGTGCCAACATCGGGGTGATCGTCAATGAATTTGGAGAGGTCGGGATCGACGGCGAGCTAATTGTCGCCGACGAAGAAGCGCTGATAGAGATACGCAACGGTTGCATCTGCTGTACCGTGCGCACCGACCTGGTGGCAGGCGTGAAGGTGCTACTGGAGCGCAGTGACATCAACCTGGATCGTCTGATCATCGAAACCTCGGGACTGGCCGATCCGGCGCCAGTGTTGCAGACGTTTCTGGCCGACACTGATCTGTTGACCCGCGTAGAACTGGAATCCGTCGTGACACTGGTTGACGCAGCCAATTTCCAACGACAGATCGACGACGACATTGCACGTGAACAGATTGCCTTCGCCGATCTGATTGTGCTGAACAAAGTCGATCTGCTGGACACTGATGAAATTGCGCCGCTGGAACGTGATCTGCGCGCGATCAATCCGGCCGCTGCCATCATTCGAACCACTAACTCCGAGGTGGCAGTGGATACGCTGCTCGGCGTGCAACGGTTTTCACTGCCCAGCTTGTTGGCGGTAGAGCCCGGCATCCTGGAGGACGAGCACGACCATGAACATGACAATTCAATTACTTCCTGCGCGGTTGAGACCAGCAATGCGCTTGACCCGGACCGCTTCAATCGCTGGGTCAATCAGCTGGTTCAGCGACAGGGGCAACACATCATGCGCATGAAAGGGGTGCTGAATTTCCATGGCGAGGCGAGGCAGTTCTATTTTCACAGCGTGCACATGCTGTTGGACGCGAAGCCGGGCCGACGCTGGCAGTCTGCTGAGACGCGCCAGAGCCGTTTCGTGTTCATCGGCCGTCATCTCGACAGCGCTGTGCTGCAACGCGGTTTTCTCGATTGCGTGCACGAAACCTCTCGTCACCCCGTGCTCAACCGGTCTGTTGATCGGAGCGCATCGTGAAACTACAACACTACCTCGGCGGCCTGGAAGGTCTCGGACCGGTCAATCTTGAAAAACGAGTATTCGTGGCGGAGTGGGAAAAGCGCATCTTCGGCATTCACACCGTGATGATGGCCGAAAGCACCCATTTGGACAAAGCGCTGCCGAAATATCCGATCGCGCATGTACCGACAACGTTCAAGGAAACCTGGACCTGGGCCTCGCTGCGCACCGGCGCCGAAGGCATGCAGCCGTTCGAATACTTTAAATATCGCTATTACGAAAAATGGCTCATGGGTATCAGTCAGTTCTTTGTCGATCGCGGCTACGTGGCCGCCGAAGAATTGGCCACATTGACCGAGCACTACCGTGCGAATCCCGACGCGCCACTACCAGCGCAGCCGAACCTGGCACTCAAGGAACAGGTGGTCAGGTACCTCAATCACGGTGACTCCGGTCTGCGCGCACCCATTACTCCGGTCCGCTTTGCCGTCGGCGACACCGTCTACGTCGCCGATCCAGAAGCCGCCGATCACACCCGACTGCCGGGCTTTTTGCGCAACAAGAAGGGCACCGTCACCGAAGTGTATCCAGGCGCGTACGAATACTTTGTGTCGACCGGCCCGGACGGTCTGGTCGGACCGCAGCATGTGTATTGCGTGTCGTTTGAGGCTTCGGACATTTGGGGCGCGGACAAGAGCGAACCCCACACCGTCATTTATGCCGACCTGTTCGACGTCTACCTGAAGCCTGCGCACTAAATTCGCGCGAAGGATATATCATGGCTGCACTATTTGGGTACGATGATGATCGCGAAGCCGCCAGTGCGGCCAAAGTACGCGCGCTGGAAGCGCTGCTGATTAAAAAAGGCGTGTTGGGCAGTGATTCTATCGACGCGGTGCTCAGCCATTTCGAAACCGTGGCCGGCCCTTTCAACGGCGCCCGTATCGTGGCGCGGGCGTGGCTTGACTCGGAATATAAACGTCGTTTACTGCAAGATACTCCTAAGGCCATCGCCGAACTAAACTTCCCGGGCATGGACGGTGCCGAAGGCGAGCATATGAAAGCCGTGGCCAACAGCGAGTCTGTGCACAATCTGGTAATCTGTACCCTGTGCTCTTGCTATCCGTGGCCGGTGCTGGGCCTACCGCCCTACTGGTACAAAGATCCGGTGTTCCGCGCACGCGGCGTGCGTGAACCGCGCGCTGTGCTGCGTGAGTTCGGTGTGCAAATTTCGGCAGACAAGGAAGTCAAGGTATGGGACAGCAGCGCGCAGATCCGCTGGTTCGTCATTCCTGAACGACCGGCTCACTCCGAACATCTGACCGAAGCACAACTCGCCGCACTGGTCACACCAGAAGCCATGATGGGGGTCGCGCTAGTTCCTGCTCCAACAGCTGCATAAGGCATCCGATGTTTACTCGCTTCGAAGAATATGCCGCGACGCAGATGCTTGGGCAGCCTGATTCGCCACCGCGCAGTGAGGGAAAGCTGTTCTTTGGCGAAGACTGGCACCGCACGGTGTTCGGTATGGCGCTGGCATTGTCCAAGGAGGGCCATTTCGAGTGGGAGGATTTCAGGCAAAATCTGATTGTCTCTATCGCGGCCTGGGAAAAAGATGCCTGCGGTGGCCAAGCCACGTGGGACTACTACCAGCGCTATACAATGGCGCTGATTGAAACACTCGAACAATCCGGAATTCTCAAGCCGGGCGAACTGGAGCGGCTGATCACGCCAGATGAAGCGAGCAAGTGAACCGCCGTAATATCCGTTCGCTTCGGCGTCGTGGGGGCGGAAAACGGGGACATTCTCCGCGCGTGCGGTGATGTCAATTGTGTCAAAGGGGAGATTAGGAGGACATCATCGGAGGCAACGGATGAAACCACGAGAGAACGAAAAAGCCAGACCTGTCACAGACTTTCTGATGGAAGACCACCGGCGACTTGAAACGCTGCTTCAATCGGCTGTGGCTCATGCCGATCAGGTTGATCAGGGAGCGTATACTCAATTCCGAGCAGGGCTTCTCCGCCACATCGGCATGGAAGAAAAGATTCTCCTGCCCGCTGCCAAGCGACTGCGAGGCGGGGAGCCACTTCCTATCGCCTCCAAGCTCCGGCTCGATCATGGGGCACTCGGCACGTTGCTCATACCGACTCCCACGGCTGCCGTCATTGCGAGTATCCGTGGCATTCTCAAGGAGCACAATATTTTGGAGGAAGGCACGGGTGGGTTGTATGAAACCTGCGACGAGCTGGCCGGCTCAGAAGCTGCACAGCTTCTGGCCAAACTCCAGGCTGCACCGGAGGTGGCTGTGCTGCCGCACTCCGACACTCCTACAGTGATGAACACCCTACACCGGGTACTGGAGCGAGCTGGGTATACCTTCCACGGAGATGAAATTTGAGAGACTGCAAGGTCGGTCATCGAGTCTTGTAATCCAACAATGCGAAGCTCGTCCGCGCGCGGCATTGTTTTAGTTTTTGAGTAGTCGCCATGGCCTATCTTCGATATTCAAAAGACTGTGATTGGCACGTCTTCGAGGAGGGCAAGACGGGCGAGTCCGAGAATCGTCTTGCCGTGTGGCACAAGGATCACGAGGCTGAAGG
>JANYEF010000291.1 GCA_025363325.1 Nitrospira sp.
AATATGCGTAGGGATGAACAGAAACCGGTACGTATACCGTCGCGGCCGATCGGCTAACGCCTGTGCCAAGGCTGTCGACACGACTATGCCGCTCAAATTGTCATTGCACAATGAGGGATGGCAGATGTGCGTTGAAATCAGCACTTCGTCTTGCCCTGAACCGGGCAACACATATTCGCCGTAGGTCAATGCCCCGTCCTTCAACGTCGAGTCGATACAGACTTCATACTCCCCCTCCTCCATCGACTCTAATTGCCGGTGGCTGAGCGAGAAGCCCCAATTCTCTTTGTAATAGGAAGTCTTGTGCGGAACCGATTCAGGCTGTTCCGGCAACGAAAAGAGATGAGGACGAAGCTCAGCCAGCGACATTGTCTTTTTGACAGGAACGCTGTAGCTCATCACGTGAAGGTTCGAACGATTGAAATCGACAATGCGTTCACCGTTTGCGTTCTTGATATAGGCGTCCGTGATGTTCCATTCTTTGGGCACCGTCCAATCGAAGACCCGAGTGCCTGTTGGAACCTCTCGAACCTCCAAGGGAATGGAACGTTTCAGAATCTGCAGCGACTGCCGAACACCATTTCCCGTGATGCTACGGCAAATGGGATACAGCTCTTTGATCACCTCATGCATCGACTGCCCGGTCTCCTGCCCGCTACGACATGGTGGTGAAAGTGGATGTGTCATCTGGAAAACCCGAACACAATAGACTGCCTACGTATCGCCTCTAGGCCCTGCCGCCCGCATTCATGAAATCGGCCAATGTGCTGGAGAGTCATGCTTCGCATATCTTCCTGGCGGAGGTACGCACGATACCATTCCACCGTCCAATCTAACGCGGTTTCCACGCTGACCATTGATCGCCAGCCAAGATGAGTGCGCGCCATCGAGGAGTCGAGCTTCAGATAGCCCGTTCTCATTGTGACGCCTCAATACCGCCGCCGCGCACCAAGAACGCTGCGCTGCGATGGTAAAAGAACGAAATGCCAAGGATGGACATAGCGCTACAATCTCTCTGACAAGCTGCCGCCATTCCGGCGCCAACGCCGGTGCTCATCTTGTATTGTCGTATTATGAAGCGGGTTCCCGCACCATTAACATCACCACTGGGCGATACCCGCGCGGGGTCGGGACCTTGCTTATCCTGAAGAGCACTCTAGCAGGTCAACATGCACGTCACCAAGAATTTTACAGATTTGCGACGTACTGAGATTCAAGAATCACTCGCGCCTGAAAGGACATGGCCTTTAGAAGCAACACCGCCCTGCTGGTCCCATCCAATTTCTTTTCGAAGACTGCCTCCAACCCACACAACGGCCCCCCCTGTATTCGCACGATCTGCCCAGGTGAAAATCGGTCCTCAGAGATTTCAATGACTCCATTTGTGGTCTGACTCCGAATAGCATGAATGATCGACTCATCGACCATGGAAGGGCCGCCGCCGAATGTCACGATATTTTTGACCCCTCTCGCATAGGTCACCGCTCGCAACTGGCTGGGCACCTCGAACTTCGCAAAGAGATACCTTGGAAACAAGGGCGATGTCGTCGAATGGCGATAGCCACGAAGTACTTTCTGTTCCTTCAGTATTGGAAGGAACACTTCCACGCCCAGGCGATCTAGGCTGGCGCACGCAAAGGCTTCACAGTGCGCTTTTGTGTTCACGGCATACCAGGACTTCATATCCCCACCACTTCACAGTGATCGCTCGTTTCTACAACTTAGAGCCGACAAGAACGACGGTTCTCACTTTACACGATTGCGTGCGAACGCTCTCCCAGGCCTTCAAAGATATCCCGAATAGGAGGAATGGCTTCATTGATGGGTGCAAAGGAAAAATCTTTCAGTAGCCACCTTAGACGCTGTTCCGTCTTACCGAGGTTCAGATAGTGACGAACCTTTGAGAGCACTGGCCCATCCATGCGCGGCTGCTCGGGGTCAAGTTCCCAAGGATGGAGATACATGACAAGCTGGGATCCTTGCTTCTCAAGATTCTTCAGAAACATTTTCGAGGTTGCATAGGGAAAGAGGCGAAAATATCCACCACCGGCAACAGGCAGTTGAAGTCCGCAGGCGTTCATTGTTGACGGAGACACCTCCCAAATGGTGCCGGCTTCGGTCTCAAGCTGATACGTTCCGGACCTGCTCTCGGTGCTCCCCTGTGTGCTTCGAAACCGGTTATAGATACTGGAATCGTATCGATACCCTTCCTCGATCAACAAGGAAATGGCCCATTCCGTTCGAGACGTAATCGAAAAACTCGGTGCGCGGTATCCCACAACCGGCCTGCCAATCAGATCTTCCAAGATGTGTTTTGACCGCCTGACATCCTCCCGGAATTGAGCAGGCGACTGTGTGTGCACAAGTTCGTGTCCGTATCCATGCGACGCAATCTCATGACCCTGTTGCGCGAGATCTTTCACCAAAGCCGGATGCCGTTCTGCAACCCAACCAAGAACGAAAAAGGTGGCCTTGGTCGAGTACTCCGACAACAGATTCGCGATTTTCCTGGTGTTGTGCTCGACCCGGCTCCCCAGCTGATCCCACTCGCGTCTTCTCGCAACTGACCAAAATGCCGCAACCTGAAAATGCTCCTCGACATCAAACGACAGCACGTGTCTCGGCTTCTCCTGAGGTATCTCCCCCAAACGCATCACTGTGCACCTTCTCCGAGCATCACGACTCGGATCGTTTGTATCAGAATTTTCAAATCGAGTACGAGTGAAAGATTCTTCACATAGTACAAATCATATTGTAATTTCGTGTGAGAATCTTCCTGCGACGCCCCATAGCGAAACTTTACTTGCGCCCAGCCCGTCAATCCGGGTCTGACCGTATGCCGGATATCGTAGTAGGGAATCACCGTCCGCAAATCCTGCACAAATACCGGTCGCTCCGGACGCGGCCCGACTAAACTCATGTCCCCCCTGAGCACGTTCACAAGCTGTGGAATCTCATCGATACGAGTCTTGCGCAACCACCAACCAACGCGGGAAATACGCGGGTCGTTGGCTTGAGCCCATCGAGGCCCGGCCTTCTCGGCATCTTGCCGCATTGAGCGAAACTTCCAGATCATATAGGGCTGACCACGCAACCCGACGCGAACCTGACGGTAAAATACCGGCCCCGCTGAGTCCACTCGAATGAGCGCGGCAATGAGGACAACGAGAGGGATCGACAGCACCAGCCCCAGCGCAGACACCACCACATCGAGGAGTCTCTTGCTCACCAGCGATGTCAGCCGGCGACGAAACCCTGTCGAGAAGATTAATGCGCTCGGACGAAGCGAGTCGATCGAAAGACGCCCCGACACCTCTTCGAACAAATGGTGGCCGTCAAGGATGTCCAATCCCATCGCCTTACAATCAAGTAGCGACTGAACTGGCAGCAGAGCGCGGCGATCCTCCAGACACACGACGATGGTATCCACTCGATGCTGCTCGACCAGCTGAGCCAATTGGTCATATGTCCCGATAATGCCTGGATTGACGAGCTGCTCCCCCACTCGCGCAGCCCTCCCGTCCAGAAACCCCACAATATTAACTAACCACCGGTTTTGCGACAGGATGACGTGACACAGGTCAACGGCCAGCTGCCCTGTTCCAAGAATAAGTAGCCGTTTCTTGAAACGTGGCATGCCCCATGACGCCCTCAGGTGGCCAGGGAAAAGGCTGGATGCCAGTATAGGCTCTTCGGGAAACTTATTATGATCCATTTCCACCGTTTTCATTTGTGCAGGCTGCTGCATACTTGAAATACCTGCCACACCCCATTCCCTGGGTCAAGGTGATGCCGGTCCACGATTTACA
>JANYEF010000328.1 GCA_025363325.1 Nitrospira sp.
TCCGGAAACCTCGAACTTCGGACCTCAACCCTCATCCGTCTCGCTCGTCCCACCAGTCCCGCGAGTCTCGCCAGGCAACTGGTTGACTGATCTAGGCGCTTCCGGTAAGTAAAGGTCGAGCATTCGCAAAAGGATTTCAAGAAGATGCGGGCACGTGTCGTCGTCACAGGGCTGGGGGTCGTCTCTCCGATCGGTATCGGGGTCAGTGAGTTTTGGAAAGCCGCTCTTGCCGGTCAATCCGGCATCTCGGCGATTACGTCGTTCGACCCGTTTTCCATGGATGGCTACCGTTCCAAGGTCGCCGGCCAGGTGCGCGATTTCGCAGTCGAACGATTTCTCGACTCCGCCCATGGCGAACGCGTTGACCGCTACGCCCAGTTTGGCCTCGTGGCGGCAAAAGAAGCGCTGGCCGACTCGGGTCTCCAGATGGCGAAGGAAAACCCTCACCGCGTCGGGGTCATCGTGGGGGCCGGTATGGGCGGCATGGTGATGGGCGAGCGTGAAATTACGCAGCTCTACCAACAACAGAAACCCCATCGCGTCCATCCGAACTTTATTCCCGTCATCACCCTCAATTCAGCCTCCGGCATTATCGCGATGGCCTACGGCGCCAAGGGCCCCAACCTGACCATCTCGACGGCCTGCTCCTCCAGCGCCCATGCGCTCGGGCAAGCGCTCCACTGTATCCGCGAGGGCCGGGCGGATGTCGTGATCACCGTGGGAGCCGATGCCAGCATTACCCCGCTCGTCTTCGCCGGGTTTTGTTCTCTGCGTGCCCTTTCGTCCAAGTTTAACGATCACCCGGAGAAGGCCTCTCGGCCCTTCGATCGGTTGCGCGATGGCTTCGTCATGGGAGAAGGCGCGGGGACGCTTATCTTGGAATCGGCCGCGCATGCCAAGAAACGCAAGGCGAGGGTCTATGCCGAAGTTGCAGGCTATGCCGCCACCAGCGAGGCCTATCACATGGTCATCCCTCGTGAAGATGGCGTGGACGTGGCTCACACAATGCGGCTTGCGCTCATGGATGCCGGCATGACCCCGGCACAAGTGGATTACATCAATGCCCACGCCACGTCGACGACAATCGGTGACGCCGTCGAAGCCAAAGCGATTCGACAACTTTTTAAATCGCGCGCGGACAAGATTGCCATCAGCGCCACCAAGTCGCTGATCGGCCACACGCTGGGCGCCGCCGGTGCCATCGGGGGCATCGCTTCGGTCCTGGCTCTCCATACGGGCCAGATTCATCCGACCGCCAACTATGATGACCCGGATCCAGCTTGTGCATTGGCAGGACTCTCTCGATCAGCACAGGAGCGCCGGGTGAAAGTGGCCTTGCTGAACGCATTTGGATTTGGCAGTAACAATGCCGCTGTGGTATTGAAACAGGCGAACAAGTAGCAGGGTAGCCGAGAGACAGACGAGGGTTCAAGGTCCGCAGTTCGAGGTTTCAGGAACTTCGAACTTGGATTGCGCCGGCAAGAAAACGACGGAGAGAATCGACTGATGGCAACCGATCCCACCATATCGCTAAAAATCCGTACCGCCTTGGGTGAGTACCTCAAACGCGACCCAGGCACGATACTCATCACACAACAGCTGCGTGACGATTTAGGGCTCGACTCAATGGCGGTGATCGAACTGCTCTATCGCATCGAGGAGGCCTTCGATCTCCAGATCCCAGACCAGGACCTGGTGGGCCTGACGAGCGTCGGTCATGTCGTGCGTTATGTTGAAAAGCGGTTGGGGGAAACGGCCTCACCGGCCTCGACCAAGAAACCAGCGAAGCGCTCCAAGCCAAAGGGCAAAAAGAAATCCTAATCCATATGCCGACACGAGCACACATTCCTATTTCACTGGCACAGATCCACGACGTTGTCGGCGGAGAACTTGTGGGGTCGCCACAAGCCACCGTGACGAGCCTGGCTGGATTTGAAGAGGCAGGCCCAAACGATCTGACCTTCGTCACCGGGGATCGGATGCTCAAGAGGGGCGGGCCCACCGTTGCCGGAGCACTCCTCGCCCACCGGCGCCTTGCTGAGATCGCCAATCCTCACATCGTCGTCGCCAATCCGACACTGGCCTTTGCGCTGGTCGCCAAGGCTTTCTTTTGCCCGGTGGCCCCTCCCCGCGGCATTGCCGCAGCCGTTGTCCGTGGCATTGGCTCTCAGATCGGCCCCGATGTTTCGATTTGGCCGGGAGTCACACTGGGAGACCGGGTCACAATTGGTGCGCGAGTGACGCTCTATCCCGGTGTCTTTGTCGGTAACGATACGTCGATCGGGGACGATACGCTGCTGTATCCCAACGTCGTCGTCAGGGAAGGCTGTACGATCGGAGCGCGAGTGATCATTCACAGTGGCACAGTGATCGGCAGCGACGGATTCGGCTATGTGCAGGACCAGGGACGGCATTACAAAATTCCCCAACTCGGTGGAGTCACGATCGAGGATGATGTGGAGCTTGGCGCGAAT
>JANYEF010000341.1 GCA_025363325.1 Nitrospira sp.
TCTTGCGGCAGGAAAAAGAGCACGAGACGTATCTTGTCGATGAAAGCGAAACACATGACCGCCCCATGACCATGGGCGAAGTCGATGCGGCCATTGCCGAATATGTGAACAGCGTCAAGGCACGCGCCACGGAGAAGTAGCCACCAACCATGCCACCTCAACCAAAATTCGTCATCTTCGCCCATCACGCCACCTACGATACGCTGCACCAGGTCGCGACCCTGGGCCTCACGGCCGCCGCGATGGGAAAGGACGTGATCGTGATCTTATTGTTCTGGACGATCAAGAAGCTGGCCGAGGGAAAGATCGACGTGATCGATTTTCCGCCGGAATACGCCTCGTCAGCGCCTGAGGTCACTCGTCTCTTGAAAGAGAAGAAAGTCCCGAAGATTTCCGAGATGTTTCAGGACGCAAAACACGTCGGAAAGTTTCGTCTGATCGCCTGCAGTGCAGGCCTGGAGTACATGGGCGTGGACAGTGCCGCTGTCGAAAAGAACGTCGATGAAGTCATGGGGCTACCTGCCATTATTGCTCTTACCTCTGACGCGGAGACGAAGCTCTTCATCTAATTGGTTTTTCTTCCTCTCTTCTTCTGCTCATCACCCGCCTTCATTACTTTGAATATTTGTTCAAGGTAATCTGCGATGACCGACGTGGCCTATTTCGCTGTCGGCTGGAGAGATAACACTTTCCTGGTGGGATCCAGCGTCACCTGGAATTGCCGCAGAGCGCTGAGCCCCAGCAACCCTTCCACACCTGCCGGAGAGTCGGGAAGATCGTGAATAACCACAACGCTGTCTCTGACTTCAGCCTCCGCCAAGCGAATCGACTTCATTCGAGCCAAGGGGGCCTGAACCGATCCCCCCACAGTATTCATCGTTGCTGTCCCCATGGTTGAGTCTGAGTACAGCGCAAGCTCGATGGCAAGCCTATGGGACACGATGCTGTGGGAAGCGCCCGTATCCACGATCAACCGGGCATCCTGCTCTCCATTGAGTTTCACCGTTACCACGAACAGGTGGCCGACTTGTTGAAGCGGCACGTCCACGATGTGGTTCGCCAGGCCTGTGCCCTGCTCTTCAGGCAACGCTCTGCGGTCTTCCGTTGGACCAGGCACGGCAGGAATTGGCGCAAGCGGAAGCTTCCTCGAATCCGACATCGGTGGCGTTACCACGTCGAGAGGGATGCATTGTTCAAGCTGTGTCGGCTGGTCTGTTAGCACTTGGCGGTCTTCCTTGTCATAGCAGCGATAAATTGCTTGCCCCTCTTCGTGAATCGAGAGCAACACTCCAAAAAGACCCATGGCCACAATTGCTCGCGTGTTTCTTTGACGGTAGCTCATAAATCCCCGCTGGTTTCCATGTCTTCTCCTACCGCGACTGTTTCACCCCTACACGATCACAAAAATCCCTGAGTTTGCACTTGCTGCAGAAGGGCGAGACTGGTTGGCAGAGGTTCTGCCCGTAGGGGACAAGCAAATCGTTGAAGGTGATCCAATGATGCGTTGGCAATTTCCGGCGTAGCGCCTGCTCAGTTTCCTCCGGCGTCTTCGTCTTGACGTAGCCCCAGCGATTGCTGATCCGATGCACGTGGATATCTACACAGATGCCGGGCTTGCCATAGCCGACCGTCACCACCAAGTTCGCCGTTTTCCGGCCGACCCCTGACAGAGTGACCAGCTCCTGGATGGAGTCGGGAACCGTTCCTCCATAGACGTCCAGAAGGCGACGGCAAATTGCATGAATGGATTTGGCTTTCGTCCGGTAGAACCCGACGGGATAGATGGCGCGTTCAATCCTCTGGAGCGGGAGGGTCAGCATCGTGGCCGGCTGATGCGCCAGCGCGAACAGCCTGGCACTGGCTTCACGCGTCGTCTTGTCTTTGGTCCGGAGGCTGAGAAGGCACGACATGAGGATGCGAAAGGGATCTCGGTTCGACTCGCGCGCCACTACGCCGAGGACCGGCTCCTCCCACTGCCGAATCTCGCGCTTCACGATTCGAAGCGCAGCAGTGATCTGATCCTGGCGCATGGACAAGGAAGGGATACGGAGGCCTTGGGAGGAATGCGATCAACCGAACGGGCGAGCCCGTGGAAAGACGCTTACTCTGGCTTACGCTTCGACAACCACTTTTGACGCCGCCGCTGCGCCTCGCGTTCCTTGGCCTTCTTCCTGACACTCGGCTTTTCGTAAAATCGCCGGCGCTTCAGTTCGCGGAAGAGTCCTTCCCCCGCGAGTTTCTTCTTGGCAACTTTGAGGGCTTTCTCGACGTTATTATTGAAGACTTTGATTTCCATTCTTCCCGTCTGTCTACTTTCCCAGGCGATGCCTGTACAGGTTTTTTTCTCGTGCCAGCCTGACCCTGACTAGGAGGCGCAGTGTAACATAGCCCCCTGAGTTCCTCAAGACGGATTGTCATTTGCTGAATCCGATCGAGAAGAGATGACTTAAGTCTTTGATTGTGTTGAATCTTTATATTTTCTGCGACCGTATGACGTCCCGCATCGGCCGCGGCAATCGCCAGCACCAGCCCAACGGTTAGATCAGACCGAACGCGCAGCTTCACCTCTGCCGAACAGGCATGCAGAAGGGCTCCGGCCTCCGTCGCCTGTTCGGCGATTTCAAGCGGAATCTCCGTCGCCAGATGGAGCGTAGACGACAAAACGGCGGGGCGAGTCCGGTCTGTCTTCTCGAGCCTCGTAGCCTGGAGAAATCGCTGATACGCATCGCCATCCGCTTGCATCAGCTCACGAAACCGCCGGCTAATTTCACTCAGCCGATGTTCCACTCCTCGTTGCCGGCTGAGACGCGCCCCCATGATTCCCAGCGAAGCCGCGAGGGCGCCCACCAATGCCGCGGCCGTGCCGCCGGCCGGAATCGGAGTTGCTGCAGCCACAGCGTCCAAAAAGTCCACTACCGATTGCGCATGCAGATCAACCGACTCCTGTTCGCGAGACGGGGCATGTCGTGCCAGCTCACCAAATAGCCGAGTCTCCAATCTCGTCTCCAGCACCTGCGTTGCGTCGAACTGTTCGAGCGCCAGGCTATGCGCTGCGGCCTGAACCAGCGCCGCCTGGGGCATCAGCCCGACCACTTCGCTCCCCGCTACCGCCACTCCTTGCTCGGCTGCGCGGGTTCGGACCGCTTCAAACGCGACATGGATAGGTGTGATGATGAAATCGGTTAGATTTATGGCGACCTGAACCAGCTGACGACTGGCTAACGCCACTCCGATTGCTTTGAGATGGGGCAGCCCTCCATTCGATTGGCGAATGTCCTTCGCGATGGATCGGGCCAGGGCCAGATCCGTCGAGCGAAGATTCACATTAAAGGCGATCAAGGGAGAGCGTGCACCGATCACCATGGCACCGGCCGTCTTATGGAGATGGGAGGGACCAAAATCTGGTGTCCAGTCTGGATCGGAAACCATGCGGAAGGCGAGGCCTTGAAGCCCTCCTCGACGAACCGATTCGAGCGGGGCATGATCGCGATGCCGGGCCGCTTGTTCATAGAGGAATACCGGGATCTCCAGCTCTGTTCCTACCCGTTGCCCCAATCGCTTCGCCAAATGGACGCAATCCTGCATCGTCGCGCCGCGCACCGGCACGAAGGGCACGACATCCGTGGCCCCCACCCGCGGATGGACGCCCTTATGCTTTCGAAGATCGATGAGATCGGTTGCTACGCGAATGGCGCGAAAGGCCGCTTCAGCAACGGCATCCAGTTCGCCGGCAAAGCTCAGGACAGAGCGATGGTGATCTCGATCCATCGTCTGGTCCAACAGCCAGACCCCTGGCACGGACTCCACGGCATTCACCAGCGCACGCACCGTCGTCTGGTTTCGTCCCTCACTGAAGTTCGGCACACATTCGACGATTCGATCCACGTCTTGCCTCATCAAGAATCAAAATAACGAAGCCGGAGGTCTGATCATCATCCCTCCGGCTTCCCACTCTCCACTGAGTCCCTGTCTGCGCGGTTACTTCGTCTTTTTCACAAACGCTTTATAGATGGTTCCCGCCTTCGTCTGTTCTTCTTCGAGCCCGACCATCTGATGGCCGGTCGTGTCGCACCAAGCCGGCATGTCCTTCTTGATGCCTTCGTCGTCTGAGACGACTTCAAGGACCTGGCCCAACGTCAGTTCCTTGAGCTTCTTTAAGGTCATGATAATCGGCATCGGGCAAAAGTACCCGAGCGTATCGAGCTTCACATCGGCTTGAATCATAGCGTCCCGTTTGTTTTGTTGGTATGGCTCGTTTGGTTTCTCTGGTTGTGAACCCACGCACCAGACAGACCAGATAAACTAGATGAACAAGTTCACACTACCCTGTTTGGCTTCCGCGAGATAGGTGGTCACCCCCGCGAACTGATCAATGCCCTCAATGAGTGTATCTTTCGTGATCCCCATCAGTCCCATGGTCGTCGTGCAGGCAATAAAGTGAACACCGAGGTCCAGCGCCGTCTCCATGAGTTCCGGCACACCCGGCATCCGGTTTTGCTTCATGACCTTTTGCATCATCTTCGTGCCCAACCCCCACATATGGAACCGCGAGAGGGGAAGGCAGTCTGCGCCCCCTTTATTCAGCAGGCCGAACATCTGACGAAGCCAGTCCTTGGCAGAGCTGGTCGCACCTTTCCGGCGAATGGCATTAAGACCCCAGAAGGTGAAAAA
>JANYEF010000383.1 GCA_025363325.1 Nitrospira sp.
GTCTGCTGCAGCTTCTCCATCAGCAAGCCCGCGATCTTTTGCCACTCCATATTTTCGGCTTGCACCTCGGTCAGATCCGGCGGCGCCGCGCTCTCCAGGGCCGCGACCATCCGCTGCACGATCTCGATCGCGGCGTTCATCCCCGACCCCCAGGTGAGCGACTTGTCGTGTTGCGCGAGATAGTGCTGCCGCAGCAATCGGGCGATCGTGCGGGCCGTATGCGCATGCAGGCGCGCGAGATGTTGTTCCTGCGTCGTCAAGGGGAGGCTCATGCGGCAGACCTCCGTTCGATCTGTTGCCAGTGTGCATAAATTTCCTCGGCATCCAAACTGTGCGCGCGTAACTGAAGACACTCGATGCCAAGTGGCTCGCCCTTGTTCCATCGATACCTCGATACCCGTTCTCGATAGTCGACGATCTGCCCGACACGCGTGCCAGACAAACCAAAGACGCGTGCTAACGCATTCGGGCGGATACCACGTCTCCGCATCAGCCAGATTAACCAATTTCTTTGTAGGTTCCTCGATCGCCTCGCCTCGCGTAGCATCATTCTGATGCGTTTCGCTGCTTCACGAACTGCTCGACGCTGCGCGAGCGATTGTTCCTGCGTGGTCAAGGGGAGGCTCATGAGGATCCTTTCAGGGGGGCGGCTTCCGCCTGCTGCTGCTCAGCATAGAGTCCGGCATAATAATCCAATAGCCCCGTGGTGCGCTCGCCTAACATTAACTCCGTGAAGGCCCACACCAGCGCGTCCATGCGGTCCGGCGAGTCGGCGCCGGGGAGCCAGGTGCACATTTGATCTTCGAGATCCGGGAACGTGCCGACATGGTGAATACGGCCCTGCTCAAAGAGCGCCGCGATCGGCTCGGCGCGTGTGACCTTGCCGCGGCTCGCATGCACCGGCACAAACCGGATGGTCGTCTGCGCCGCGTCAGCCGCGGTTTGGACGGTGAATCCTACCATCTCGCCGCCGTTATTCGTTTCGCCCACGACGGCATCGGCCTGCCAGGTCCGGTACAAATCCACGGCCTTGGCCCCCCACTGTCCGGGCGTATAGTGCCCGCTCGCATCGTGCAGCACATAGCCGTGTGCGTCCTGGCCGAGGCCGGCCACGATGATCCCGGTCTCGTCGTTCTCCTCATCGTGCGAGGCCGCGGGATCGATCGCGATCACGATCCGGCGAAAGAGCGGCGGCACGTCCACGCGGCAGGCGTCGAGGGTCGGGTAGGTCCACAAGGCGCCGAGCATATCGTCGAGCAAATCGCCTTCGATCTCCTGCCGGCCCAGCCGGGTGCCCTGATATTTTTTCAGGATCTTCGACAGGAACGTGGGCGCGAGATTCGCGGCGTTGAGGTAGGTGCTGCCGTGCGTGACGATCGTCGTGGGGTCGGTCAGGATCTCGCGCATCGTCGGGGTCGGTCTCGGCGTCGTGGTGACGATGGCGCGCGGGTCCTCCCCGAGGCGCAGGCCGAAGAGAAAGTTGTCCCAGGTCTTCTGCGGATATTTGAACTTGGCGAGCTCGTCGATCCATCCGGCGTGATGCTGCGGGCCGCGGAGCGCGTCCGGCACTTCGCCGGAGAACGCGGTGGCGATCGAGCCGTTCTTCCAGGTCAACCGACGTTTCGTGGGTTCGTAGCGCGGACGCTCGGCGATGGAGGCGACGGTGAGGATGCCGCTATCTCCTTCAATCATGGTATCGCGCACGTCCGCCGGCGTTTTCCCGATCAGGCATAGGCGGCGGCGTGGGGTGCGTGCCTGTTTCAAGATGAATTCCGCTCCCATCCTCGTTTTTCCGTACCCGCGCCCGGCCTTGACGAGCCACGTGACCCACTCGCCCGGCGGCTCCTGCTGATCCACGCGGCACCAGACAGCCCAATCATGCAGCACCGCCTCCAGTTCCTGATCGTTCAGGCTCTGGAAGAGCCGGAAGCGTTCCGGTTCGGGTAGCGAGGCGAGCCAGCTTGCCGTGAATCGAGGTAAGCAATTCTTCGCGGGTGGCATGAGGGATCTGTCCTCCAGAATCGTAGTAGAAATCGCGGTACTTCTCCGGCTTCGAGGCCTTGAGCAAGAAGATGAGCAGCACGTCGCTGTATTTCCGAATCGCGCCCACCGCATGACCGGCGAAGTAGACCGGCTCCAGCGAGCCATCCACGCCTCGGCGTCTCGCTTCTTGTTCCATGCGCTCGACCGCCTCTTCCTGTGCGAGGTCATAGCCCGTCTGGAAGGTGCGGTCTCGCTTGAGCCAAAACTTCACGCTGTTGCGCGAGAGGCCCAGATCCCGGCAGGACTGCGAGATGTTCCCCGTCGTGGCGAGATCCGCCAGGAACTTCTCTTTCTTGATCGTGGTCGCGTGCGTGCCCATACAATGCTTGACTTTCCAAATGATTTCTGATAGTTACATATACATCTATATGTCCATACGGAGGGAGATAAATGCGAGTCCTTTCAATTCGTCAGCCGTGGGCCTGGTTAATTGTTCAGGGGCATAAGGAGATAGAAAATCGATCATGGGCCACCCGCTATCGCGGGCCGCTGCTCATCCATGCGAGCGCCAGACCGGCGCCCCATCTTCTCCGACTGCGCACGGAGATTCGCGCACGCTTCGGACTCACGCTGCCGGATCAATTCGAGTTGGGCGGCCTCGTCGGCATCGCCGACCTGACCGATTGTGTCGCGCATTCTACTAGCCCCTGGTATGAGGGCCTCATGGCCTGGCACCTGACGAATGCCAGGCCATTGCCATTCGTTCCGTTGCTCGGACGATTGGGGCTCTTTGAGCCGCCCGAGGAACTCTGCCAAGGTCTCCGCACACTGGAAGCGGCGGAACGGATTCTCCTGGAGCTGTCCGGCGTATACGAGCGGGATTCTGGTTAGCGTTCCCAACGCCTGCACGAGCGGTGCTGGATTGGTGATGGAAAACCAGCCAGCCACACAGATACGATCGGTCACCCGCTCCATAATTGCCAACCATTCGGCCCAGGGCGCTCGCGTATCTCGCAGACTATCCAGGTCAAGACACCAGCGAAATTGTGTTTCCGCATCCATTACGGCCATCATCAGTCCGCACCCTGACCCCAATAAGAGCCACGTACCTGGGCGCGCATAGTCGAGCACGGGGATGCCATAGCCCGATGAGACACGCTGAATTAGTTCATCATGGCCCATGATGTCAACACCCGTTCCGCCTCTGGGCGGTGGAGGGGCACCCCGCAAAATTCAAACGATGCCACCAAACGATCCACGCTGCGACGCACATCGACAGAGTAAGAGTTCTTGCCACGCTGACGAAAATCCGGCTTGCGGGTGCAGCGCCAGGATGGAGACCGCAGCCGAGACGCAATTTCCGCTGGATGCCCCGTATTGGAAAACGCTCGATAGCCGAGCCCTACCCACATACTGGCGATGTGGGTAAAGAGCGCGTTCCCAATGCCCACCCCCTGATAATCGGGTAAGCAGACCGTGCGATGGCCTCGTCTCGCCAATGGCTGGTGCGGGGTCAATCTCCCGAAGAACGGCAGCCAGGCGTCAAACGCAACGGGCCGTCCGTCGTAAAACGCGATGAAACAGAACGCGGAATGATTGAGGGACGCCGTTAGATAGTGATGTTTGGCGAAGAGAGACCAGGCCGAATGGTGCACGCGGTTAATCTCCAGGTGAATGAGTGGTCGTCGCTGAAGCCCCCTCCATTGGAACAGGTTGAGATGCGGCTGATAGATCCAATCGGCATCGAGCCAATCCAGCACGTCCTCATGGCAGGTAACGGCGACGAACTGCTGATGACGACGCCGAACCGTTTTCGCAATCGCACAGGAGCCAATCTTCGCGACGGTGCGATCGATGACGCTGGTAAATTCATCGACGACAGCCCGTGCAGGATTCTCGGACAGGATACGCGCCATCGTGACACGAAATTGTTCACCCGTGCTGAGCGCTCGATAGGGACGTAACCAGGACGGAGGGGACGCAAATCCAACGCTGGAGAGCAGCAGCGTAATTTCTTTAATCGAGAGCGAGGAAGGAAAGGCATCGGCAATGGAATGCTCAGACGGCCATGATAACTCACCGATCAATTGGGTGCCGAAGGCTGCACGCGCGATCGTGCTTTTCCCGCAGCCAGACGGTCCCACGATGGCGCCGATTGACCAGGGACGCTCTTCAAGGGGCAACTGTGCCCGCCAGGACTGCGCGGAGCATGACGTAGGCGCCACATCGAACATGCCCTCCAGTTGGATCACGCGCGGCGTGCGATGAATCGTGATACTATTCGTCACATCAACAATCATTGGCGCTATTTACCTATTCATGGCCCGCACGTTCACACCGTCTGCAAGCAATCGTTCAATCAGTTTCAGTTGCTCCCCCTCATCTCGGCAGGTCACCAAGACCAGAAATTGCTCATCGAATTGTACGATTGCCTGATGGACCACTGGCTGTATCTGCTGACGGAAACGAATGAGTTCCTCTTGCGTAAATCCCGTCTGTGCGAGCGGATACTCCAGCGAGTGGAGATCTGTCAGCTCCATGCCGAGTAATGCATCATCCCACTCCGCCCAGTTCACCGAGCGATTCGCGAGCAAGCGAAACGCTTTGACTTGTGCCTCACTCCACTGGTCGCACAGGATCGCCGGCACGCGTTCGAGTCCAAGTTTCATCGCGGCTTTGAGGCGCAGATGGCCATCGACCACGAGCCCATCGCTCTGGCAGAGGATCGGGACGGTAAATCCGAACTCCGTGATGCTCGCGACCATGCGGTCGACGGCCTGATCGTTCTTACGCGGGTTGTGGGCGTAGGGGATGAAATCTCCCGTGGCACGCTGGACGATCTCGGTGGGGGCGGTCATCATGGGCGGATGTTCCTCTGCCGGTTAGGGCGTGGTTCAGGACAGGAGAGACGATCGGTGTGCCATCACTCTAAATAATCCCGCTGCACCCGAATCACTTCGTCGCGCGGAATGAGGAGAGTGCCCCGCACACGCTTGGCCCTGATCGTGCCTTCCTGGATCATGCGGTAGCAGGTGGATTTACTAATCCGCAGATACTGTATCACCTCCATCGGCTTGAGGAGTTCGAACGCCGGGAGGGCCGGCGGGCACGTGATGGCTATCGTCATCTCTGGCTCCCTTCGGTGAGGGTACACACGGGGCCTGCGTGCCTTTTTATGGCGTCCAAGGTGGGTAGGTCTATGGCCGTCTTATCCTACTCACGTATTCCTGAACCTTCCCGTTGAAGAATTCAAGGACAATCGTGCTCACCGCCCCTCAATTTGTGCTTGACATCATTTCTACGTATGGTAAGTTACGCCATGCTACACGACCAAACCACGATGATCGTCACGAAATGCTTCTGTCGGCGGTGTACCCATGCGTGGTGGCCACGCGGGGCGTATCTTCCGGTGCTCTGTCCGATGTGTAAATCAAAATATTGGAATCAGATCCGGAAGGGTGAGGATGCAGTACCTACGAATCAAGAACTTTAACCAGTACCAGCATTACAAGGATCGGAATCCCCCATGGATTAAGCTCTATCGAGCCATCTTGCACGATTATGAACTCCGGTCCCTGCCGATTCCGAGCCGACTCGCGTATATCTTCTGCCTCATCATCGCGTCAGAGACCGATAATCGCATCCCACATGACCTAAATTTTCTCACTGCACGCTTTGGTTTTGATGTCGATGAATCTGTACTAACACCTCTGATTACTTCAAGATTCTTGCTAGCATCAGGCGCTATACGTGTGCTAGCACCTGATGCACTTTGCTCTTCTCTTCTCTTCTCTTACGAGAAGAGCATTTCTTCTCCTGATTCTCTTTCTTCTCCGGATTCTCCGGATCTTAAGAGCAAGAGTCAGACCGATGACTTTGAGCAATTTTGGCTCGCCTATCCAAAAAAGGTGGGGAAAAAAGCGGCGCGGGTGGCGTGGAGAAACGCCAGCGATCGACCAGGACTCCCCTCGATTCTGGAAGCGGTCAGTCTGGCCCGGCGTTCCCAGCAGTGGATGAAAGAGAATGGCCAATTTATTCCGCACCCCGCCACCTGGCTCAACCAGGGGCGCTGGTCCGATCAACCACTCCTGAAAAACCCCACGACGATGGACGCGTTCCTCTCTCGTCACCCCCACAGGGAGATTCCCTCATGACGAAACCTGAGTTCTTGCGCGGCTATTTAGTGCTCACCACGCAACCGTGGGGGAGAACCTATCGCACGATGTCTATGCCCCTCGATGGCGAGCCGAGTCCAGCGGAGATCCAAATCGAATTTTATTTTCAGCAGTTGCAGCATTCTGAAGCTGGCGCGTGGAGCGTGACCTGTGAAAAATTTGCCGTGAGCGATCACTGGCCGAGTGTCGAGGAGCTGAAGCTCAGCCTGAAGCACTACCGGCCAATCCGAGTCGCGCTCCCCGCTCCGGAGCCTCAGTATATGTCGATGCACGAGGCGTTGGATGGATTTCCTGACGCCATGGAGCAACTCAAAAAAATGATGAAACCATGAACGATGGCACGAGGTATGATTCGCGGCACGCATGGCGTTTAAGGAGCACTACCTCCAGCAGGTGGAGGCCGCCCGCACGCGCGGCACGCAACCCCAGTGGGAGGCTCCTCTCATGAGCATCATGGACGCCACACCGGGCGGCAGTCCGCTCGACTGTGCGAGTTGTCACCGCTCCGAGACGATCGCCTGTTGCTACTGCGATGTGGATCTCTGTGAGGCCTGCACGCCCCGCCATCTCGCGCTCTGTTATTTTGCGAAGACCCGCACCTTCCGGACCTGGCGTCCCGCTATACCCATCCGATGGGCCCCATGAGCCAGAGGGACGCCATTCGCGTCACGGGCACGAGTCGTGCCAGTGCAGGCCGGTCATGGCAGCACAGACATGGACAGAATTATATGTGCGCGTTAGGTAGTGTCCTAATTTGGCTGGTTCTCCCAATCATTACCCTCGCCTGGTTTGCGTGGAAAGTCATAGTTATACCCTCGTTGGATAATGAAAAAGAGATTGCTGCGCCTCATAAACTCTTCTGTAGTACTAGCAATCGCGCTAGCTTTCACGGATTCTCGCCACAATCTGTTCGTGGAATAAGCCAAAGCCAAAGTAAAGAAGGCAATGACAATAGTCGCGGCAGCAGTAAAGGACACTTCGTGCCGCTCGATGAACTCGAAGACTGCAAGAAACATGCCTACAAATGCTCCCGCTACCTGCACGATGTCTTGCATAGCGATGCTCCTTGGTACGGCCTTGGGGTAATCGCTCTCATTATTTACGGCGTTTGGGTAGTTATTATTATAACACGAAAATAGTGCTTGACATGCGTGTTACGCGGTGCTACACTCTGCACATGATGATTGCACGATTCACCACGGAGGCCACCATGCGCACCACACGAACGATCCCCACCCACCAGTGCGATCTCGATGAGCCCACCCAGCCCTGCTGCTGGGTCGCACGCCGGGCGGAGTTTGATCGGGTGCAACAAACCGATGCGGTTCGGATCGCCGCCTATGGTGGCACCTGCTGCAAATTGTGTGGAAAGATCTATGCGGTGGATTTGGCGACCCTGACGATCAAAGATCATGCCCCCACGTGCAAGCCACTCAGCAATGCGCAACACTGGGCATAATCGAGAGCCATGACCATCACATCCACAACCACGGAGGGCATCATGAGCACATTTTTTGAGGTCGGCATCACGGCTGCACATGGAGGGTTCGGCGAATATGATTGTTCCGCGATTGAGGGGGAGGGCTGGGCGAATCGCCAGGATCTCATCGAGGAGTGCCAGGGCAATATATCGGGCACCCTGTACGAACTCGGGGTCGATGCGCTGCCCTCAGGCATGGAGGATATCCGTGGGCGCATTCACGCTGAGCCGCCGTGGATCTATGCCTACACCAATGAGGCGGGCGATGCGCACTATTTTGGGGTGCGCGAATTGCCATGATCATCACATCACCACACACGGAGGCCGCCATGATTTCCTGCATCATTGATCGCCCCACCTGGTATCGAGGTCAGGGCGGTCACAACTCAAAACTGCTCCAACCCAACGGCGAGCGGTGCTGTATCGGATTTCTCGCCGCCGTGTTGGGCGTGCCGGATGACGTGATTCTGAACATCGCGGTGCTCGATGGTCTCGCCCACAACGAGTCAGTACCGGTCACACGCTTTCTGAACCACGTGGATTGTCAGCGCAATACGCACGGTGGCCGGCCGCACCCGCTCACGCATGCCTACGATGTCAACGATGATCCCACTCTCTCCGACACCGAGCGAGAAGCGAGCCTCCTACTGATCGGCCGCGAGATGGGGGTGGAGTTTTCGTTCGTGCACGACTCCCGCCCGAACGACCGGAGGACGCCATGATTCGCAGGATCTGCCATCAGTGCCACCTGCTGTTCGACCCGCGCGTCCCGTGGCAGCGCTTCCACGCGCAGGGATGCCGCGATGCGTATCACAATCAGCAGCGCTATCGGCTCGTGCAACAGGCCCGGCGGGCACAACGGAAGAAGCAGGACGCGGCACGCGCACAAAAACGGCCGGCTAACCCAAAACATCAGAAGGGAGCGATCACATGACCGCCCATTGGGAATTCCTGGTGCTCGCAATGGGGTTCGGGTTGCTCGGCGGGGGCGTGCTCGTGTGGTGGGTGGTGCGGTGTCTGCTGCTCCTCCAGTTGGATCGACGGTGGCACCGGGAGGCGATCTATCGCGGGCTGCGCGCGCAGGGGAGGGTGCCCTGGCACTCGACCGGCGCGCACGCCAGGCCGAACCTGCGCGTGGTGCGACGATGAGCCAGGCCACGACGCCCGCGATCACGCTGTGTCATGCGCGCGCGAGCACGGACATTTTTAGTACGACAGGGCGAGCCTGTCCCCGCTGTCACCGTCGGGCGTGGTGGTGGCGCAATCGCGAGGGACGCACGACCTGCTTGGAGTGTGCGGAGGACGGGGCGAGTGATTTTCACAATGGGGGTGCAACATGAATGCCGTGTTAGAGATGCCATATGACGATGAGCCGATCCTGACCGAGGCGCAGGTCGCCGCGATCCACGACCCGGTGCACTGGCAGCAGCAGCTGCAGGTGGTGCGCGATCGCTTGGTCGTCATCAAGCCGATCGATCCACTAACGGCGAAGCAATGCGCGGCGCTGGCCGTCGTCTGCACGGTCGCGGCGAAACATGCGGAGTCTCAGCGGACCGCGATCACCGATCCGCTGAATCAACAGGTGAAGGAGCACAATGCGATCTGGCAACCGATCGTGAAAGGGTTCGATGAGCTCGGACGGATCGCGAAGTCGGCGGTGTCCCAGTGGGTCGACGAGCAGCGCAAAGCCGCGGAACGGGTACAGCAGCGGTTGATCGATGAGGCCAACGCCAAGCAGCGGGCGCTCGATGACAAAGCCAGGCAGGAACGCGAGGAAGCCGAACGGCTCCGTGCGGACGCCGAGAAGGCGACGACGATCGACGAGGCGGAAGCCCTCCATCAGCAAGCCGACACGTTAGAGAAAAAAGCCGTGACCCATGAACTGAAAGCGTCGCAGGTGGTGACGCTGGTGGCCCCGATGCCACCGAAGACGCTCGATCTCGGGTCCAGTTCGCTCTCCACGAAGGCGCCGAAGAACACCTACATCCTCCCAGGCTGGGACAAGCAGAAGCCGCTCAAGCTCACGGATCCGAAACTGGCGCTGCTGCTCGGGGATCTCGCGGCGCTCCCGGCAGGCCTGCAGTTTGTGATCAAACACGCCGATATCAATCCCGTGTACCTCAATAAATCCTTTGGCGTGCTCGACTTCCCCGCGCCGTTCGGCATCGTGCCGGACTACAGCGGGGCGTCAGTGAGGGGGAAATAACTCATGGCTATCACCACACGCTACACGTGCGACAAGTGCGGGACGGGGCAACCGACCGCTGAACAGTTCTGGTCCGTTGGTGTGGTCGTCGAACACGGGGGCGAGATCATCCAGTATCGAATGCGCACGTGTGAGAAGCAGATGCACGTGTGTCGTCCCTGCCTCCAACTGTTGGGCTTCTATCGAGAGAGCGGCCCCACTCCCCCCGCCCTCCCTGCCCCGCCGACCCTTGAGGAGCTCATTCGAGAGATTGCCCGATCACAGGTGTCAGAGATGACGGGTGCCACATGACCATTACGTGCACGAGGGGCACGGCCTACGAATATCACATGGACGGGATCGACCTGTTCAGCGTGTCGCAGATTCGAACGGTCGCGCATAATCCCTACGTCGGCATTCCCGACGCCATGCTGGAGGCGGCGCGGCTACGAGGCACGCTGCTGCACCGGAGGTTCTGGCGTGTGCTCGCTGCCCAATCGAATCTCGTCCCGATGCCTGCCGTGATTCCTGGGCTCGAAGGTTACTGCCAGTCGATGGACGAGTGGGTGGCGAGGAATCGGGTGCAGCCGCTTACGATTGAGCACACCTCGGTCTCGCGGAAGTTTGGTTATGCCGGGACCCCGGACGCGCTGGTGTGGATCGGGCCCAAAGGAGTCTCGGCGATCGTGGATCTCAAAACCGGCGCACCGACGCTGACGGACGCCATGCAATTGGTGCTGTATTCCAAGATGGAGGGCTATGAAGCCGCCGGCGATTTGGTCGATGTGTACATACGGGCTGACGGCTCGCGGGCCAAGGAAGCGCGGGTCACGACAGGCATGAAGGCGGTTGAATGGGCGTGGGCGATGGCGGCGCTGGGCGTCCTGCAAGGGCGCGTCAATAGAGGATTGCAATCCTAACAAGGGGGGGGGGCGGCATGACGACTGATCTTAGTAACAGAAATCTCATTCCTCGGGACAACCTCATGGCAGATCATTATCCGTCTGGCTTCGAAATGAAGCCGCGCACGCTAGAAGATGCCATGAAGTTCTGCGACATGATGTGCAAGAGCGATCTCGTCCCTAAGTGCTATCAGGACAAGCCTGGAAACATCATGGTGGCGATTCAGATGGGTAGTGAGTTGGGCCTCACGCCGATGCGGGCGCTCCGCTCGATCGCCGTGATTAATGGCCGAGCCACGATGTGGGGAGACGATGTCCTCGCCATGGTGCTCGCCTCATCCGTGTGTGAATATGTGGATGAAAATGACTCGACCGACAAGCAAGGGGTCTGCAAAACGAAACGCACGGGCTGCGCGGAACAAGTGTCGATCTTTACGCTCGATGATGCCAAACGTGCCGGGCTATCGGGAAAGCAGGGCCCCTGGCAGACCCACACCAGCCGCATGCTCAAGCTCAGGGCACGAGGGTTCGGACTGCGCGATACGTTTGCGGATGTCTTGGCTGGCCTCATCAGCGCGGAGGAGGCCTTGGACTTTCCACGCATTGCCGCGGAAGATATGGCAACCGCGATCCCTGAAGCCAATGGTCCATCGACGCTGGAGGCTGAGGCCTCCCGGATGGCCGACATGGACGACGCGGAACTGGCGGAGGTGCAGGAGGCCCTGCGCCACAAGCAACAGCAGGCCAAGCCCGCTCCCTACACAGGCCCGAAGCCGCCGACACCGGCCAGCCAGCCCACCACGCCCGCGATGGCCACGGCCACGGGCGGCCATGCCGTGACGGGTGGCACCGCCGCGACGCAGGACTCGCTCGAACTCCCAACGCCCGTGCGTCTCCCAGCCGGCGCGATCAGCGCCACCCAATGGGCGGAGG
>JANYEF010000401.1 GCA_025363325.1 Nitrospira sp.
TGACGGTACAGGAGGAGCGCGTCGAAGGTGCTGCTGTCATTCGTACCTGAGATATAGCTGTAGAGCGGAAATATCCGGTGACTCGTCTCGTCGGCCGTCGTCACGTGTTCGAATAGCGCTAAGGAGGGTATCACGGAAAATCCTTTAGCTGGAGGCAGACCGAGTATGGCGAGCCGCTTGACATGGGCCGAGGTGTTGTCGGCATAGCCATAGAACGGGAAAAGGAAATGGTAGTGTTGAGATTGGTCGTCAGAGGAGCCATAGAGCGGCAGGATATAGCGATAGGCCTCTCCCTTCGACCGATCTTCGCCTGACCAATAGAACGGGAACAGCCAACTGTTCGACGAGTTCAGATCCTGTCGATAGTGAAAGAAGGGAAAGAGCAGATCCCATTGAGATAAGTCAGTGCGGGTGTCGCTCGTCGTGACCAGTAACGGACCGAGCACAAAGTTTCTTGCGTAGTACTCGCCCATGACATGGCGACTGAATAAAGGAAAGAGATGGTGCCATGAGCTGTCACCATGGATCGATTTCATATACAGCGGGACGGTGAAGGTCCATTCTCGCCCCGGCCCTTCAGAGTGCCAATAGAGGGGAAAGACATGGGTCCAGGCCTGGTCGCCTCTGCGCTCATAGGATCCCAATGGCCAGAGAATGCTGCGTCGCAGCAGATTTTTCGTCGGATCTTGCTCCATGGAGTACAGCGGCCGCACAGCCAGCCGAGAATAGCTGCCTCGTTCTTCAGCCGAATAGAGCCACAGAAGGCCCTCTTCGGACGTGCCGTCAGCAGACTGTTCTGTGCACCACAAGAGTCCAATGCAATGACGCCTGATATCTTGCGGTTCTCCACTTTCTCCGGCCAATGCTCCGAATGGAAACAGCATGGTCACGACAATCAATATTCCTAGCTTCAACATGTAGCATCTTGACATCGTCATGGCGATCCTCCTTTGCGGAGCCGGTGAGTTCATGACGATCAGTTCAGCAACAGTTGTGCCTCTCATGGCACAATCGGGCGGAAAGCGTAGGTGGGCGTCAATGGAGAGTTTTAGGGAATAGCACCATGCTGGATTGCTAGCCGACGACAGGATGTGAAACTATCTCGCGGAAAAACTATGAACGCTTGTTCAGAGGATGGCGACGGTTGTTCATAGGCGGATTAAAGGAGAGAATGCACCGAAAATAGATAGAATGGCCGGCTTCATGCCTTGCAGCGAGAAGCTGGCCGTTGCAACGTCGTTCAATTGAGATTACGGTTGCCGTGCGGCACCCGAGCGCAATCCACTTATCGATGATAGAACAGAAAACGGTTCCTGGAACTGTTTTCTCCACAAAACCAACTGTTCTTAAAACAGCTGGAGAGAATTGGGGTCAGCACAAAATAAAGTGGTCTGACCCCTTAAATTTGTCCCCGATACACACAGGCGCCAAGGCTCTGCCGTGATCTCATGAGGAAGGCAGGAATCGTCACGCTCAGGGCAGCGCGCTTTGGTTGACGAACACATTGTCAAAGAGGGCGTCTACCATGCCAACAGGCCTTCCGGAGCCACTGCAGCTGGCAACGAAATTAGCCGCATCTAGTGTTTTCAACTGAACTCCGGGAGGTACGGGAGAAAACCCGGCGTAAGTGACGAATACCGGCTGTTCTCTGTCACGTTGGAAGATGAACCGGTGGTGGTCCTTGTCCCACTGCACCAGGAGACTGACCCACTCCCCCGTTGTCACTGTGCCCAGAAGCCCTTCGCCACCGACTAGAGGAGGGCTCACTACGCAGTTGCGATCGCCGCAAAGGTTCACGAAGTAGAAGATCTCAAGGACGTCAGATGGGTCGGGGGAATTCGAACGACGCCGCACCGCCACGCCCGCGATAACGTCGGAGGTGGCGTCTCCAAGGACTGTCGCGTTGGTGTTGAAGAAAAACCCGAAGATCTGAGCGGATGCCTGAGTAGGGGTGAGGTCGGGACAGCCCGTGCTCTCGACGTTTCGAACCTGCACCCTGGAGCGAATGGCTGTGATGGTATCCGGGCGTGTGAACGCTAATCGGAAGAGGTTGAGGGTATTCCCGCTGTAGCTGAAGGTGTTGCCATACGAGCGATTGAGGAGTCGAAGGTTGTGCTCCTCCGGGGTGATTTTGCGGACCAACTCCTGGTAAAAGCCACCGGTTTGAAATTGGTCTCCGCGCCACTTGTCAGGATTGATCAGGGCCTGATCGAAGTTGTCATACAGCTTGAGAGGTTCCAAGGCTTCGGCGAAGCCCCAGGTACCCAGGACAAGCACGAACACGAGGAGTTGAAGTATACGCGGTTTCATGGTGAATCCCCCCTATTAATGTATGTGCGGCCTCAGCTCGAGCCGAAGGATATGACCGCAGTTCCCTGCACGTTTCTGTGTTGTCGAGCGCCGCAGACCGCTCCGAGATCCCTGTGTTTCTCACACCAGCCTGCGCTTTCTACAAAAGCGAAGAGGCAAGCGTGGCTCCCACATGCAGGCAGGACACAGCTGACGCGCGGAACAGGCTAGCGTGATTGACGAGGCGCCCGCCGGTGACTCGGCAGGCCGTGATGATCCGGTGGAGTAAGGTCTTCCATTTCCACCTCCTTCTTGGTTCGGAGTGACCGGAGGGGAACCAGCCTGCGAAGGGTTTCACGTTTACTCTTCTTGACAGACTGTGTCAACGGGCGCGATCCCATTTCCTTCAGACAGGCACCAGCATAATCCGCGCCATCCACAATTCCTAAAAGACTGGGAGCAATTCGGGTAAGCCGCTACCTGCCCTTCTTCAGCCACCTCCGCAAACCGCGAACGATATTGCGAAGACTGGAGTCCCACATGTCCCCAGTAGAACAGAAAACGGTTCCTGGAATTTTTTTCTCCACACACATTACGACTGTTACAACCACAGATGGTAGATTACTTACTTAGGTACATCGGAAGCTCCTGTATATTTACACTCCTTAATCTCTTCCAGCCCATCCGCCGAGTCGACGAGCTCGCCATAAACGTGTCCGACAAAAAATCCCATGCTGACGGAGAACCTCACAAAGCGGGTCTGTCCCTTCTCTAGAACAAAAGTGACCTTCCGATCGACCTCGGTGCTGGTGACAACTTCGTAGTTGCCCGCTGGACGGTCGACATAGAAAAACCCTTGTGCTACCGCATTACCGACCTTGGTCCCATTAAGGTTGATGTCCGGCTGGAGTGCTGCACCCAGGACCGTGGTGCGGTAGAAGAAGATTCTCCCGGAGTCTTGATCTTTCGGCATGGTGCTGGGGTTCATTACGGTGAATTTTACGCCGGACGCGCAAGCGGAAAGTGTCAGAGCAACGAGGCAGCAGGCAAACAGCCGAAATCCTTTGAGCATGGGCAGCCCTCCTTTTGTTTACCGCTCAATCGGAAGTGCAATTGAGGGAGAATGTGGTACAAATCCCTTCTCGAAAGGAAGAAAGAAGCCTATGAGTTTGTCTCCCGACATGACCAAATAGGCTTCGTGAACATTGGAACATTCGAGTGTCAGGACTTGATCTTTCGAGCGAAGCACGTCTCCTTCTGCAATCGTTCCTACTTGGTCCCAACGGGTTGTCTTGCGCAGAGTTCGTGAGCTAAAACAGGGGGTACCTGTCAGCGCCACGTTGTCGGAGAGCACAAGCGTGCGTGTCGCGTTTTGCGTCGGCTGATATGTCGCAGCTGTGTAGGTCACGTGCGCGAGGTCAAAGGCGCAGGCTGCACACAAGAATCCAGCCATGCTGGCAACAATAGCCATCCGTCCCATCTAAGCCCACCATCCTTTCTTGAATGAAGGTGCGAATACTCTTTCCCAATATCGCGTCAATGCAAAAACGCCAGATTGTAAGGGGGGGGCACAACCCTTCTATCGAGCGAAAACAGGGCCGCCACCCTCTTTTTTGATCTGGCGTTTCTTGGAGACGGTCTCCGCCGCCACCACGTTCTTGCAATGGTCGCAAATCCAGTGTCCATATAAGAGAGCTGGTCCTCGTTGCCCGCAGATCAGGCAATGACTGGGCTTTTCGAACGGCGGAGGCTCTGTCGTGTTCTCCTCCGCTCCCTGTTGAGTTGCTTTCTCTTTCTCTGACTTCACGATAGTCCCCGTACTGGTTGCTGAAGTGCCAACCATTTGTTTTTGAGTACCCCCGTCTCTGACCTGCCCCCTGTGGTTGTACCAGCCGCCATGTGAGTCGGGCACATTAGCTAAAAGTGGAACGACACGCCCCCAAGGAAATGGTTTGCCGAGTAGTCTGCTTTGAGTCCTATCGCATCAGGAAGTTCGAATGCTGCACGGTTGTATTTATACTCCGCGAAGAGCGCGATGCGATCAGTCGCAAAGTACCGCAGCCCAGCTAATGCATTCAGGCCTGGCGCGACATCTTTGTCCGACTGCCCTTGGAACTTAGCTTCCGCAAAGAACACTCCCAACCCTACGCCTGCATAAGGCGAAACTGCTTGCCTGGATATCGAACCAGGGCATTGATCGCCCACGTGAAGACGTTCAGATTGAAACCAGGCGCAGGAACCGTCACTCCAAGAGCAGTAATCGGCTGCTGTTTGACGTGCGGAGTGGTGTCAAACATTTCCATCTCTATTCCAAGCCAATTTACACTTGGAAGGTAATAGCCAACTTTCGCTCCGTAGACGATAGAATCGTGCAATTTCAGATCGGAGAAGGACAAACCTGAGATAGCTCCGGTCCCTTGAACACTACTCAAGTCACCCGGTGACGTATAGCCAATCTGGCCAGCGACGTACAACTCTGCCTGTGCTGAACGGCCAGATAGCGTCACACAACACAGTCCCACTAAGAGGAAATAGAGTCCAAGCGCGTGATCCGAACGTCTCATATGCCACCTCCTTGGTGAATGAGCGATCCACAATGGACGGTGATTCGGTGAGGAAAAGCCGAGAACCGAGGTGTGGTGAAAACCATCGCAGTCCCCCTTGGTCAAAAACCTAGGAACCGGCGACTCGTATTTAACCAGGACTATTTACGAATACCCGCTAGGTCGTCCAATCTTCTCGCCCGGCGAGGCTTTTCTCGTTCGGCCTTCTCGACGGACTGCACATACGCTTACGTCGGCCTTACGTGCGAGATGCCCCAGCGGGCTTCGGTCTCGAACGCCTCGCGACCGCATTCATGAATAATCCTGGCTAACTGAATATCAGCAAGCCTCGTGCCCAATCAGAAATGCATTTATCCGTGGTCGCAGTCGGCTGTTTTTCCAGGAATTGCGCCTGTGCGGAAGCTGCTACAGCAGTAGGGAAAGCGGTCTACGTGAATCGAAAACGATTCGGTACAGAATCAAATTTGATTACCGGATCGAGAAATAAAAAGGTGCCAGCAACCATTGCGCGGCGTGGGTGTGCCTTGAGGTGGGCGACTGCGCGGCCAGCCGCTGGGATCCCACCGCACGCGTCGCGCACCGACGACACGACTTTCGCCGCACAGGCAAAAAGGGTCGTAAGAGCACTCAGTGCAGGTTCACTCTGTCGCCTGAGCAAGGAACGCGCCGAGAACGGTCAGGCCGGGCGGTTTCGTCGAAGTGCGTAGTATGAGGGACTTTTCGCGATTGGCCAGATCGGAAGACAGCCAGGGTGGTGGGATCATCAAGCCCGGACTATGAACGGCGGTTCCCAATGGATACGAGTGGAATCCCAAATCATCGTCACGAACATCCGATAGGGAAACAGGATCGTTACCCTCTTGTGCCAGATAAGTTTTGTCCTGGTTCATCTTGGGAGGCAATGGCGGCGTGACCACCGCTCGACAGAGGCATGAGAGGGCTGATCCACTTCGTTAGTGTTGGCGCAGGGCAGGAGGGGATGCTTTCTTCGGAGCTCGAATCAGATTGAAGGGCGCCAATTACATAAATCCTGGGAAACGATAGCCCGAGGCTCGATAGATTGAACGAATACCGACTACAAAAGACCGCGGTCGATGCGAAAACGATCGTGATGGTCGTTCACAATCCAGGAGCAATCGTTCCTAAGATCCTCGTGCAACATGCTCGCATTTGCGTTATGGAGGCTCAGTGAGGTTACGATTTGTCTGAGGGGTTGTGCCCTGGAGATTGTGGTCTGGTCATCTCGCTTTCCAGCTTTCGTAGCCAACGATAGGTCCGTCCAAGAATCTTGGCAGCGCGGCTCTTGTTGCCGCCATACTCGGCGATGGCGCGGCGCGTGATGGTCCATTCGAAGTAGTTCAAGAGCCCAGTGAGCGATCCTCGCGTCTCTAGGGTTTTAAGCAACGCACTCCAGTCAACATGGTCCACCAACTCGGCAAGATCGAGCGAGGGTGCCGATTCTGTTGCCGAACGTAGATTGTTCGGGAGGAGATCAGGAGCGATCCACCTCTTACCTTCCGGCGCCAACGTCACGGCGCGCTCCATGACATTCTCCAGCTCGCGGATGTTGCCTGGCCATTTGTAGGCCAGGCAGAGCTTCAGTGCATCCGGAGTCAAGCCTGCGATGGATTTTCCAGTTTTCCCGGCGAATCGCTGGACGAAATGCTGGGCGAGTTCAGCAATATCTTCCGGACGTTCCCTCAATGCCGGGACATAGAGCTGAATGACATTCAAACGATAGAACAGGTCTTGTCGAAACTGGTTCTGCTCCATCATCGCCAGGAGGTCCCGATTGGTGGCGGCGATCAGCCGGATATTCGCTTTAAGATCACTCGTTCCTCCGACGCGCTGAAACTCTCGTTCTTGGAGAACTCTGAGCAATTTCACCTGTACCGCAGGCGAAATGTCCCCGATTTCGTCAAGGAACAGAGTGCCCCCCTCGGCGAGCTCGAATTTTCCTTTCTTTTGAGCTATCGCGCCGGTGAACGAACCTTTCTCGTGACCGAACAACTCGCTTTCCAAGAGCGTTTCAGGCAATGCTCCACAATTCACGGCGACAAAGCGGCGATCCTTGCGTCGGCTCAGTTGGTGAATCAACCGGGCGGCGAGTTCTTTTCCCGTCCCTGTTTCTCCGGTCACCAACACGGTTGTGTCCGAAGGAGCGATGGTTCTGATCAGGGAAAGAAGATCGAGAAGAAGAGCGCTCTTGCCGATAATGCCGCCAGTTTCTTGCTGCGCAGACAGCTCCTGCTTTAATTGGATATTCTCCTGCGCCAGTTCCACATTGCGGAGGAACATGGTGAGCATGTGCCGATGCGTTGCCTGGAGGTTTTTCAAATGGGTAAAGAGCTGGTATGCGAAGGCACGCCGGTCCGTCAAGTGTTGCGAGCGACCAGCGGCAGCGTCGTTGTTCGCCTGCGGAGGGCGATTCGTCCAACGCAGGCGATAATGGGTATACGGCGCGTTGTATATCAAACCGGCTTTGATTGTAGTGCTGAGTGAGCCAGCCGAGAGGGTACCGCCATGTTCGATGCGGATAGCGGCGCAGTGATCGTCCGGCTTAGGGAATTGTGTCTTGGATCTTCGGACTGGCTCTTCAGCCGTCCAGACCGAGAGATGGTCCTTCCCCTCAAGTGTGGCGATAAGTTGTTCGTCGGAACCATGCGGAGCCGGAATACGATCAGTTTTGATGGGAATCAGCGTCTGAACCAGACGAATCGTTCGTCCCGTGATCACGACTTCGCCCGTCGATCGGCGGGCCACAGTGAACCGATCGTTCTTCGTGGTCATCTCGTAGGCGTCACCGAACTCATTGACCAGGGTTTCTAAGCGGAGTTGTGAGTATGCCTCTTCGCAGGTGGCAGTTTCGACGGAGGGATCCAGTTTCGCAGTGCCTTCGAGATTGCCCTGCACCAGACGCATATTTCCAAGTCCAGGATCGACTGGCGGTAAGTAGCGAGACAGGATGTGCAAGGTCTGTGTTTCATCCCGACAGACAAATGATTGGAGGTGCAGATAATTGGTATAAGCGGAGGCCCAGTCGCCGACAGAACGAAAGACCGATTCTACGTCGTTGAGGAGGATCGCAATCGTTTCAATAAGTGTCGGGGTCTGCGTCTTGACGGTTTCGTAGTAGGCCATGGCTGCCTGATAGGTAAAGTCTTTCTCGCCGGATGCCAGCTCACAGACCTTGATCAATTCGCGAAAGACCGAAAGGGGGACCCAATTGCTTGTATCGGTCAGGAACGCACGGGCATCCTGAATTTCTTGGAACGATTCGGCTGCTCCCATCACCCGTTGGAGATCGACTTTCGATGCCTGTTCGGGGTAGCGAGTTTCGAGATGACGGACCAGCATTCCGCTTTGCAGGCAGGTAATCCAAGGTTGGATGGTCATGGCGCTCCTCAAGCCGGTGAATGCGCCCGAATCTTGGGCAGAGTCTTAGCACAGCAGGAACGGAATAAAAAGATGACAAAGGTCAGGCCTGATGTGGAGGCACCGGCAACCCCTCCAACTCCATAATCCGCAACGCGTTGGTCGTGGGACAGGGACCGGGTCTGAGCTTGTAGTCGAATTGCAGCGAGCCGCCTTCTACCGTTTCCTGAAAGTGGGCGTTCCGCAATCCGGGCACCGTCTTGTCGAGATCGGTCAATTCCAGATCGTGGGTGGTCACCAAGCCGAAGCCATTGCTTTCCGATAGCGCAGAAATGTAGGACCGGCTCCCGATCAACCGTTCACGATTGTTGGTGCCTTTGAATATCTCGTCGATCAGGAAGACCACCGGCGCCTTGGATCGATCAGTCGTCGCGTCGAGCAAGGCCTTCAGCCGTTTCACTTCGGCATAGAAGAATGATAGGCCCGCTTCGAGCGAGTCATCCACGCGGATACAGGTGGCGAGACGCACCCAGGTCCACTCGAAAAGACTGGCACAGACCGGGGCGCCTGCCTGGGCAAGGCACAGATTGATGCCCAGGGTTCGCAGAAAGGTGCTTTTCCCCGACATATTGGACCCGGTCACCAAGAGCACGGCTCCCAGCGTTTCGAGGGCAAGATCGTTCGGGACTC
Source organism: Nitrospira sp. (assembly GCA_025363325.1). Taxonomy (GTDB): domain Bacteria; phylum Nitrospirota; class Nitrospiria; order Nitrospirales; family Nitrospiraceae; genus Palsa-1315. Next base: position 8,919 of record JANYEF010000401.1, read on the forward strand.
GATGCGTTTCAGGAATCAGCGGATGGGCGAGGTCTTTCGCAGACAGCCTGGCTTGCGCTCCATTACGCTGGAGATCAGTGGTGAGTGGATCCGGCCAGCGATACGAAGGATGGAGCGCGGCAAACGTGGCGAGTGCCGAGGCGGCCTCAACCTCGGCCAGCCGATCCATCCAGGTCGGCAGGTGGGCGACCACCTGAGCCTGAATCCGTTGGAGCCGATAGGTGAACCACAAGTCCCAGGGGCAGAACGTGTTGGCGATCAGATGGATGACCGGATGGGCTTTGACGCTGATCGCGTGCAGCGTGCGAGCCGCTTGCCGGGCGAGCTGGGGCGGATTCACACCTGGTGCGAGCAGCGGCGCCCATAGGTCGGCGAGCGCCGAGTGGCTATGCCGGGCGTGCCGTTCGACAAACCCAAGCACGGCTCCCAGTTTCTCTAGCTCGAAGTGCACGCCCACCGCATGTTCCAGTAACTCTTCGCCCTGATCGGTCCAGAAATAGAGCAAGGCATAGGCCGCGAAGGACCACATCCAATAACTCGGCAGCCAGTCGAGCAACGCACTCAACCCAAGCCCGATGGTAATGGCGGCAAGAAGAGTTTGAATCGCTAAGACGGTCGTGAGATGGGAGAATCCGACGGCATGATTCAGGACGGCTTCCAGTCGTCGACCGTTGATTTCCTGTTCGCCAATGAGCTGAGCTTCGAGCCCCAGCCGATCGCGAAACAGCGATCGTGGAATGAGTTCCTGTACGAGGCGACGGCGTAGAACCCACTGGTCCGGTCCCGGCGGCTGCTCAAGAAGCCACGCCACCAGCCGCGCCTGTCCGTGCGAGGAGACGGTGGTGTCGAGCAGATGGAGGAGCGAATGGGGGCCGACCAGGTCCAAATCCTTGGCATAGGGATGGTGCTCGGGAGCGCTCAATGGACGGGCGGGAATGTGCAGCCAATCCAGGCGGAGACGTGCCAGGTGTACGACCTTGATCTGCTTCCAGAGACGAAGCCGGTGCAAGCGACTTTCGAGCCTGTTATGATACCCGGCCACAATCAGAAACAGGACGACGAAAGCGGTAACCGCCCCATTGCCGACTTGATACCACCCCATTTTGTAGAGGGCTACCGTGCAGATCGCTCCGACGATGAAGAGGATGAGACGCCAGCGGGTGAGTGCGGAACTAGAGGCAGTGGCCAGGACAATCACGCGGTCGAGTTTCGCCACGAGGCGTGTCAGCGAATGGGCTTTCGTTACCGGCGTCAGGGGCATAGCGCCGACCTTACTGGAAGGGGGAGAGTGCGTCAACTCTGGCCCGCATTATTCATGAGCGCTTCTGCTGCAATCACGGATCCGCTGCTGCGACAAGCCTATCGGCAGGCAGGCTCGCCGCTCAGTTCCTCAACGTACTGTTTCAAGTACGCATCGGTCCTTCGCGGCTCCGCGTGCCTGTCTCGCAACGCGGCTGCGCGATTTCGCGACGAATCGTCATGAATAATGCGGGCTGCCATTTATGAACTCAGAGGGATGGATCGATGTCCAGATTCGGACCGCCGTTGATGCGGCAGAGTTGCTCGGCATGCTGGCTGACCCCATGATTCAAGGTGGATGGGAGGAACAGGGGGTTGTCCATCTCTATTGGCCGAAACCACAGTGGAGCCTGGAGACACTCAGTCGCATGAGCACGACCTTGCAGAGGCTCGATCCGGGCGCCTCGCCCGAGAGGGACATTCGTGTTGAGGAACTACCCGATCAGGATTGGAATCGACAGTGGGCTCTATCAGTCAGGCCGATTCGGATCGGTCGTCGGATTGTGATCAGGCCGAGTTGGGAGCCAATGGCGCTGCAGGCAGAAGACATTGAGATTGTGCTCGACCCGAAACAGGCGTTCGGGACCGGGCATCATGCAACGACACAGCTGTTACTCGAATGGCTTGAAGACCTCATTCATGGAGGCGAGTTCGTGCTGGATGTGGGGGCCGGGAGCGGCATTCTGGCGATGGTCGCGCTGCGGCTTGGGGCAGCCTCAGCCCTGGGAGTGGAATGCGATCCTGTTGCGGTGGATTGTGCGCGCGACTATGCCACAGAGAATAGGTTTGGAGACCATCTCGAATTCCGGTGCGGAACGCTGGAGATATTAGATCGGCAAGGCGCGCTACGACCGGATCTGGTTCTCGCCAATCTCGACTGCCAGACGCTGTTGCTGCTGTGCGATGAACTGGCGCAGTACGTGAGCCACGGCGCGCGGCTCTTGTTGTCCGGCATTCTGCTTGAGCAAGAACAAGAGATTGTCGAGGCGTTCTCCAAGATTGGCGCCATGTTGTCTCAGCGGCGTGAACTAGACGGCTGGGTAGCGTTGGAATTGCTGCTGGTGGAATCCTGCGAAGGAGTATGTGCATGACCGCAACTGGACGACTCCCCTATCCACATGTACACCAGATTAATGTGTCGGACGGAGGTGTACCGAAACGTCCGGTGCTGGAGGCCCTCATTGCCACAACCGGTGTCGCGGGTGACCGGCAACGGAATCTCAAATTCCACGGCGGGCCGGATCGGGCTCTTTGCCTGTACTCGCAAGAGCTGATCGAGCAGCTGCAGGGCGAAGGCCATTCGATCGAGGCTGGCTCCTCCGGAGAGAACCTGACGCTCGCCGGGCTTGACTGGGAGAAACTGAAACCGGGGGACCAGCTTCGGATTGGCACAGATGTCCAAGTTGAGGTCATGAGTTATACGGTTCCCTGTGATCTGAATGCCCGGTGGTTCAGGGACGGAGACTTCAAACGCGTCTCCCAGAAAAAGAACCCAGGATGGAGTCGGCTTTATGCCCGAGTGCTTGTTGAAGGACTTGTACGGACGGGGGATGCCGTCGAGATTCTAGTAAAGAGCTGATAGCGGGATAGAAGAGCTAATGGCGTATGGCCTATAGCCAAAGGCAATGCACAGGATCTTTTCGAGTCCCCACCTACCATTTACTATAAGCCATTAGCCATACGCTCTTGTGAGGTTATGAAATGATGCCGCGCGTCTTGGAACCAGAACTCATGGATGATCCTGAGCAGGCGCTCGTGTATGCACGGGCAGATTTCGAAAAGGAGAATCAGGGATTTGTCGATCGCTTTCGCCAATACTTTCCGGAGTTCACCGAGGGCCACATCCTCGACTTGGGCTGTGGCCCTGGCGATATTCCTATCCGATTTGCCCTGGCGCTTCCCTCTTGCCATATCACCGGTGTTGATGCGTCGGAACCGATGATTGGACTGGCTGACGTGGCGGTGAAACAGGCCAGTCTGGCTGACCGGATTACCTTCCGCTGCGAGCGCTTTCAGGCGGTTTCGCTGATCGAGCCAGGCGATGCCGCAGTCTCCAACAGTCTGTTGCATCACGTACCCAATCCCTTGCAGTTTTGGTATCGGCTGCGGCAACTGGTGAAGCCAGGCTCCCCCGTGCTCGTGATGGATCTGCTCAGACCAGACTCGCCCAAAGAGGCGCAGGCCATCGTGGATCGTTACGCGGGAAAGGAGCCGGAGATTTTGCGACGAGACTTTTATCATTCCCTGCTGGCGGCGTTCACCGAAGATGAAGTAGCGGCGCAGTTGGCGGAGCTGAATCTGAGCCGATTGATCATCGATGTGGTGGATGATCGGCATTGGGTCGTCAGCGGAATCATCCATTGAGCAGGGCAGGATGGTGAAAACGATCCCCAACGGCGTTCTCACCTCGGCCACATCCTCAACGTACCCCAGAGGGTACGCCTGCGGTGTGGCCATCGGCTGCGGCCTTGTTGGATGACCGTCTTGACCATCCTGCCGAGATTCCTTTAGCACAATGATCCCCACAACTCGACTCATTAAAGCGGTGGCTCAAACTGTCTTCCAGCAAGGCCGCAGGGAGTACGGCGACTGAGGCGTACCCTCGGGGTACGTCGCAAGGAGACGCACGACTGAGAACGAAGTTGGAAGACAGTTTCAGCCGCCGCTAGAAGAGGCTCTTGCTGACTTCGGCGGAAAGCACGCTTTCGTTGCCAGCACTGTCGTAGGCGGACATGGCGAAGACATAGGTCTGGCCTTTTGGAAGGTTGGAGACCGTGTAGCTCGTGACTTTTCCTGTCACGAAGGGCGATCCAGGGTAATTGTACGTACCGGAACGCGTGCCGACGTAAATCTTGTAGCCAGCCAGATCAGGTTCCCCATTCGCCGTCCATGTGAGTGTCACGCTCCCTGTCGATGGGCTGGGAGGAGGAGTTGCGGGCGGTGGGGGTGACGGAGGTGTGCTGACAACAGGAGTCGGTGGTTGCAACAAGCTTGAGATCGCAGTGTTCTGAAGCAAGTTCAACGCCGATCGCGAACCGCTAGACGAGGGAGTTGAGCCGCTTCCTGCTGAGGCCACAGGGCGAACGCCTGCCGTGTCGGCGAGCGGAGAGGGAGCGGTTGGAGCGACCGCAGCAGAGCCAGTCGAGGTGATTACTGGAAGCGGCGTGCCCGTCGACTTCGTGATGGGCGCCGTTGCCGTGGGAATTGGGCCCTTGCTGGTATCGACTGTCGCCTGCGTGACCTGCCCGGCTGCGACGCCCGATGTCACGGCGGCACGGGGTATCTGGGATGAGGTCGCAGGAGCGGCTGCCGAGCCAAGGGCTGGACGCTTGGCCAATGTTCGATGATGCCTCAATGGCCTAGTTGGTAGGGACACCGACGTTTGGGGTGGTCCGATCGGGCTCGTGATGCGAGTTGGCTCAGCGCTGGGAGGTTGGAGCATCATCCCTTGAGTCGCGGCAGGCAGAGCAGCGGACTCAACCGCTGACCGCTGAATCAAGCTATGGCGGCGTGGTATCTCTTGTTCTGCAGCTGAGATGATCGTAGGCACCGCGACAGATTGCAGGCCCGCGAGTAGTGCGGTCACAAGGAAGAGAATCTGGAGGCGAAGTGTCGAGGTATCTTTCATGGGCATTACTCCTGGCAGGCCATAGAATACTCTGTGAGATGGAGGCGGCTTTCGCCATATGTGTGTCAGGACGTCTGCCTGTGACACCTCTGCATTGTGTCGTGGACATGCGTGTTGCGCCAGAAAATATCGATTTATTCTCCTTCGCCGAATACCCCGCAGCTTCCGGCCTTCGTAGCCGAAGTGACTACTTCGGCGGAGTAGGCTGCTGCGGGGAGCGTCATTCCGAAGGGTGTGCCAATCGTCTGTCGTGGACCAATGATGGAGCGACGGAAACTTTTCCTACAGTAGGCGGGAAGTGAACGTGCGTCTGGGGGAAAACCTATGTGAACAAGCTGCAGCTGATCGGGATTATGAGAAGAAGAGGGCCAGAAGGAGCAATCCGGTCAACGAGCAGAGCGCGGTGAAGTAGAGCGTGCCAGTTCGATCACCCAGCCAGGCGGTCTTCCACCCTTCAGGATAGAGCGCCTGACGTTCCACAACCAGACCCTCTTCATAAAATCCCAGTGCTTGCTCGAGCTGAACCAGAACCTGTTTGGCCTGCCGGTGACGGTACTGCTGTTGAAGGATCAGTGCACAGAACAAGCCGCACCAAATCAGGCTCGCGAGCCCAATGAACAGGGTGTCGACGGACGTCAGCCGATCCTTCTGTGGGCTCAAGAGGAGCGCAAAGAGCATCGCGATCAGACCCAGTGAACCGTAGGCAGTGAGCAGCATCATCTGTTCGCGTCGTCGGTAGACCTCCTCTTTGTAAAGGGGATAGAGAACCGTCAAGACTTGTTGGACGCCTTCGGTAATCATGCTCTATCTAGCAAGATGCTGAAAAAATCCGCTCTCTTTGTCCGTCGTTCGTGAAGCAATTCCAGAATCTGTTGATCTGTTGATCTGTTGAATGTTCGGAATTCATCAGATCGACAGATCCTCAGATATCCTCCACTTCACACTTCACGGGGAGATGCGTCACAAGCCAATCTCTGATCGACGTTGTCATGGTCTGAAAATCTTCGCCTCGTGTAAACTGGTGATCTGCGCCTGGCAGGAGATCCAGCCTCTTTGGACCTCCCAGCGCTTCACGCAATCGTTGGCTTTGATGGAGAGGGACACATTCATCCTGCTCACCCTGGACAATCAGTGTGGGCACGGTAATCCGTTCAGCCGGTCCATAGGCAATCTGTCTGAGGCAATCTTCGTAAAAGCCGTACTGCAAACGGACCCGATCCGGCCCTCCCATGATGTTCGGAATCGTGTCCGTGGCTTTCCACCGTGCCAACTCTTCTGGCCCGAATGTTAAACGAAGCTCTTCCGCAAAGTCCACCACCGGACATTTGAGGACCAGACAAGCGATATCGCGACGCTCGGCTGCCGTGAGGATGGCGACGAGCCCTCCAAAGCTTGAGCCGACGAGCCCGATTCGGTCATATCCCCTGGCGGTCACCAGATCCAATGCGGCTTGGGTTTGATGCACGGCCAGGGTAGTCGTGATCTCTTCGAACGGTCCGTCACTGTCTCCTTGGCCGAAAAAATCGAACCGAAAGGTCGCCAGGCCTCGTTCATTGAGGAGGCGGGTCAAAGTTCTGTTGGTCGTACTGTTCTTGCCGGAAAGAAATCCATGGCACAGCACGGCAAGACGCGTCGTCGGTCCGTCAGGCGTGCTCAGGATCGCGGCAATGCCGTGACCATGGCGATCATGAAACGTTAGGGCTTCTTCCATAGAATAGTCGTTCAATCAATCAGGCTGCTGGGAAACTATTGTGGTACGCAACAACTTCGATGGCCCGCACGTCTGGGACAAGCCCGGTCTGTCTGGTTCATCTGGTTT
>JANYEF010000409.1 GCA_025363325.1 Nitrospira sp.
CCGGCGGGCTCGCCCCTCGGACCCTCAACGTACTGCACGAGTACGCCTCAGGTCCTCCAGGCTCCGCGCGCCGGTCTCGCGACGCGGCTCCGCGATTTCGCGACGAACCGTCATGAATAATGCGGGCTTGAAGTGATCCGGGCGTTCCTTGCCGTCGAACTATCGCAAGAGCTGCGGGCCGAGCTTGCTACTGTCCAACAGGAATTAAAACGTAGAATTGAGCCGGAGATGAAGCGAGACATGCGCATCTCCTGGGCGCGGCCGGCCTCGATTCATCTGACGCTCAAGTTCCTTGGAGACATGGATGAGCAGGTGATCGATCCGTTACGCGCTGCGCTTGAACAGACGATCGGAAGTCAATTAGCTGTGAACGTGCCGCTTGAACGACTCGGGGCCTTTCCCCGTCCGCAAGGTCCGCGCGTGCTGTGGGTCGGGCCGTCGGAGAATTGGGAGAAGGGAGCAGAGGCGAAGCGAATAGCGGAGATCCATGGCGCGATCGAACAGGCTTGTGAAGGACTACGCTTTCCCCGCGAGACAAAACCGTTCAGTCCGCATCTGACCTTGGCACGAATCAAGGTGGGGGAACGCCAAGTTGGAGTCGCATTGGCCAAGAGCGGCGTGCTGGATCGGCCGCTTTCATTAGGCTCGCTGGCGGTGGAGTCGGTCGTATTGATGAAGAGTGAATTGAAGTCAACGGGTTCGGTCTATACGAAGCTGTGGGACGTACGTGTGAGGGCCGGCTGATATTGGGCGAATGAGGGTGGCTTGGTTCATCAGTGCTCGCGTAATGCGCGGCCTCCGTAGGCGTTCGTTGGACGCGCGCAGTTGGGAGTCAACTAGGCCACCCGTGGAAGCCAGAGTACGGACGCTAATCCCGTACCTAGCCCCTACAAGCAAGAGAATGCATTGACACAGCTTCTCGCAGTAAGGAGTGTTGTATCTTGCGCCGAGGGCGGGAATACATTGACCCTTCGCCATGGGGTGACTCAAAGGGCGACGCGGAAGACTTCATCAATGGTCGTTTCACCCATGAAAGCCTTTGCCAGCCCATCCTGAAACATTGTCTTCATCCCCTTCATGATCGCGGTCGAGCGGATAAACGATGCCGGCTTCCGTTGCATGATCAAGTCGCGAATATCCTCATCGACTTCGAAGATCTCAAATAGGCCGACCCGGCCAACGAAACCGCTCCCCTGGCATTGCGTACACCCTTTCCCATAATAGAGCCTGACTCCTGCCAGTCCATCGTGCGTCTTGCGTAGGACGCCTTGTCTCTGTAACACACTGATCGTCTCTGAGAAGTCAGGCCGAGATTGGATGGATTCGAGAATTCTGGTGTTGGGCGTCACGCTTTCGCGGCAGTTCTTGCAGATTCTGCGGATGAGCCGTTGGGCCACCACGAGAGTCAAGGCTGAAGACAGAAGATACGGTTCCACTCCGATGTCGAGTATGCGAGGGATGCTCCCGGTTGAGTCGTTCGTGTGAAGCGTGGACAGGAGGAGCCGTCCAACCAAAGCAAAGCGGCCTGCACGGCGATTTCGGCAGTTTCTTTATCGCGGATCTCTCCGACCATGATGACGTCGGGGTCTTGGCGGAGCAGGGCCCTCAATCCCGTGGAAAACTGGACGCCCGTTTGATGATTTACTTGGGTTTGGTTGACCCTCGGAATCGAGTATTCGACGGGCTCTTCAATCGTCGAGATGTTGACAATGTTTTGGCGCTCCGTTCCGATCCGCATCAGCATGGCATAGAGCGTCGTGGACTTGCCCGACCCGGTCGGCCCGGTGATCAGCACCATCCCGAATGGTTTCATGATATTCCGGAGAATAATTTGATAATCGGGAGGCACCAGTCCGAGATCCTCTAAGTCGATGATGACATTATCTTTTGACAGAATTCGGAGGACTATTTTCTCTCCCCACTGTGTGGGAACTGACGCAACTCGGAGATCCACCTTAAACCCGTCGAGGTTGGCTTCAAATCGACCGTCCTGCGGGATACGCCGCTCGTCAATGCGCATACCCGACAGAATTTTGATGCGCGAAACCAGCGGGAGCTGAAGCGTCGGCGTGAGGCTGAAGACCTCGCGCATCACGCCGTCTACGCGGTAACGGATGACGGTTTCGAGTTCGAATGGCTCGATGTGGATATCGGACGCTCGTGTGACAGCAGCATACAGGAGCAGGCGTTGGACCGCGTCCACGATCGTTGACTCGTTCCCATCCTGCTGTCTTGCCGACGTGAGGTCGGTTGTCATTTCTGTGGTCGATCGGTCTAAGATCTCTCGCAATTCTTTCTTGTACAACAGTTGCGCTCGTCTGATAGAGGCCTCCGTCGCGAGAAATGGACAGACGCGCAGTCCTGTGATGCGTTCGATCTCACTCACAACGTTTCGTTCGCGCGGATCCGCCATGGCGACGTGCAGCTGATCGCCCTCGCGGTCGAATGGAACGAGAATATGTTTACGTGAGAAGGTTTCCTGTAGCGCACAGATAATGTCCCCCTTCACGTGGCCGATCGTCAGGTTGACAAATCCGACTTTCCAGCTGCGAGCAAGTTGCTCTAGCAAAAATGCTTGTGGGATGCGGCCTTGCTCGACCAGGGTATGGATGAGGGGAGTTCTGAGTCGTTGGGCGAGTTTGCTCGCTCTGTCAAAGTTGGCTCGGTCGATCACTCCGAGCTGTTCTACTAAGAGTGATTGAAGCTCCTCGTCGCTGACCTTCAACTCGGGCATGTGTCTTGTCCTTTGGCGAGTGTGAGCTCGACTTGTTTGACGAGCTCGCCGAGCGAGAAGGTGGCCTTATTAAAGTATGCGACTGCTCCGAGGTCCAGCGCCTCCTGCTTATCTTGTTCCTGAGTCAGGCTGCTCAATACGATTACTGGGATGGCTGATGTGAGGGTGTCTTGTTTAAGAATTTGGAGAACGTCGAATCCTTGGAGCTTCGGCATGATCAGATCGAGGACAATAATATCAGGTTGCTCAGACCGGATGAGTTGGAGGGCTTCTTCCCCATCAGACGCAGTGGCCACTGAATATCCCTGTCGGCGCAGGGTCGTTTCGGCAGCTTTGCGGAACATCCGGTCATCATCCGCGACTACAACCTTCGTCATCTAGACATTCCTTCTTCGACGCGTGCGCTTTCGACTGGCCGCCTTCTGCTGTCAGTTCATTCCTCGCCAGTCCGCCACCTTGAGGTGATCCATGACGCGGGCGAATTCGAGTAGCAATGTTGGAAGGACATCTGACGTCTTCGACATATCACCGGCCATACCCAGACCTTCCATTTCATTCGCAAGCGCATGGGCCGATCTGGCATGAAAACCTGCGACCATGCCTTTTACGCTATGCGCGGCTTGCCTGACCCCACTCGCATTGCCTTCTTTCACTGCTTGATCGAGCTCGTGTAGCCTTTTGGGGCAGTCCTCAAGAAATATTCCGATTAGCTCAGCGAGTAGCTCGTGATCTCCGTCTACCCAGCGAAGCGCCGTGGCAAAATCCACTGGTGTATCGATTCCGGCTGGTTCCTCTTGAGCTGAGTTCATCGGGAGTTCCAATCGATCAGCGCACGTAATAGACTAGAGACGCGATACTGAGTCGTATCGAATCCAATCCAACGCAATAACGCAGGTTCTTCCTACTTATTATCGGCGATATGTTCGATAACTGTAGGGTATTCGGATGGTCAATAATTTGCAGTGCCAAACTGGACCGCTATATCTCGTGCCAGACGGCGGTTGCGGGGTTAATCGTCCGATGTCGTGGCTGGCGATGAGTGGCGGATCTCATCGGATAGCCCTTGAAGTGCCACCGTCACGTTGCGAAATGTGCGATCAAGGTTGGTCATGACCTCAAGCTCATCCTCTCCCCAAGCCCAAAACGACAATAGGAGCTGCTGACCTCGCTGCAGTTCCGGCGGCCCTGGCAGGGTCGTAAATCTGACCGGCATGATCGTGGCGCCGATGGCACCCCATTCGAATTCAGGATCAGTTCGTCTCAAGGCATGAGCGGCGGCGTTGGTCAACCAGTGGATCTGCTCCGGCGATGTATTCAATGCCAGGTCCCGGTAGAGAATCATCAGGCGGCCTGAACACTGCAGACGCTTGGAGAACTGAGCACTGGTATTGGCTATCGCGCCGCTAAAGGCACAGTCATTGGACTCAAAGACCGACTCGGAGCCATTGAGCCACTCAAGGAGCTGATAGAAGGTCTCGGCTGCAGGGTACGCGCTCCACTCCTGCATATCCTCAATCGATGACCGGATGCGTTCAGGCTTTGTGCGAAAATCGAAATACCTGTGCGTCGGATCGGATTCACCGTCTATCCACGGGTGCGACCGAGGGCTCAAGGAGTCGGGGTCGTTGTGTTCAAAAACCTTCATTGTCCATCCGACGCCATGAATTCTCAGGCCACAAACTGATATGCGTGTCGTGGTGCGCCTTGCAGCATAGCAAGTAATCGTCCTTCATGCGTGAGTTACAGGTGGCTACGCTATTTTTCTTGCGAGTTGAAAGTCTGACCGTCGAATAAATGAGAGTAGGGAGAGGACGCGCCGCGAGCAGCTATGATCCATTGTGTGCTCGAGCAGCCTTGCCTTTTCCCGTGAGAGGAAGCCCTTCAGTCCTTATCTGGCAGTGGGCGGGTCAAATAGGGTGAGCGTCAGGGTGCAGTTGTCATAGCCAAGAGGTGGGGGCATGGATCAGCTGTTTGTCATGGGCTTGCTGGCGGCGGAGTCGGTCGTGCCGATGAAGGGTGGATTGAAGTCAAGCGGTTCGGTCTATACGAAGCTGTGGGGCATGAGTTGACAGGAGAGCGGGTCCTGCCGCCTTGGGTTCTTTCAGACTGATCATTGTAAGGCGTCCGGCGGCGTTTTGAGCAATTTAGCAAAGCGACCTTTGTCGATCGATTTTTCGTAAGCCTCCTCCGGCGAAATCCACTTTTTATTCAACAGATCCTGGATTGCATCGTCCAGCGTTTGCATGCCGACCGCTTTACCCGTCTGCATTGTCGATGCAATTTGGAACGTCTTGGCGTCGCGAATGAGGTTGGCAATCGCCGACGTACAGACCAATATCTCGAAAGCCGCACAGCGTCCTTTTTGATCGATGCGCTTAAACAGATTCTGTGCGACAACAAGCCGGAGTGCCGTCGAAAGCGTGCTTCGAATTTGCGCTTGTTCCTGATGCGGAAATACCTCGACGACTCGGTCGACCGTCTTGGCTGCGTTCTCAGTATGCAGCGTCCCAAACACGAGATGCCCCGTCGCGGCAGCTTCCACGGCCAGCCGAATTGTTTCGAGATCGCGCATTTCACCCACCAGAATAATGTCCGGATCTTCCCGCAACGCTCCACGCAGTGCCGCCCCGAAGGATTGCGTGTGAACGCCGACCTCTCGATGATTGACGATACACCCTTGGCTCTGGTGCACGAACTCGATGGGATCTTCGACGGTCAGGATATGGTCTTTCCTGTTTTTGTTGGCGTAGTCGATTATCGCCGCCAGCGTGGTCGACTTGCCGCTCCCCGTCGGCCCGGTCACGAGGACCAAGCCTTTTTTCAGCATGGCCGTTTTGGTCAAGATTGGAGGAAGTCCTAATTCATCAGCCGTGAGTACCTTGTTGGGAATTTTCCGGAACACCGCTCCGCAGCCATATTTCTGATTGAAGAGGTTGGCTCGAAACCTGGCGATGCCGGGAATTTCGTATCCAAAGTCGACGTCGCCGGTCAATTCGAAATGGTCTTTTTTGACGGAAGGCGTAATCTCGCCGAGCACGTGTTTGAGTTCTTCATGGATGAGCACACCCTGTCCAGCGACTCGCTCTAACTCACCGTTGATCCGCATTATTGGCGGCTGACCGGCGATCAGGTGCAAGTCGGACGCGCCGTGATCCACCATTATCTTAAAGAAGTCGTCAATCTTGGGCATCGCGAGTCTCTCCATGTCTACTGAGCGAACGTGCTTGCGCAAGTGTCGAGTATAGAGAAGTATAGTGGGGTGGCAAGGAAAACCACGAACAACACAGGACCGACCCATACCTAGTTGGTCTTGTTCAACCAAACAAAGGGGACAACACACATTAACGAGAGAAACCAGAGGCTGCTCCCGCTTCACGGTTTTGAGAGTGCGGCGAGAACATTGCTGGCGGGGTCTGCTTCAGTGCTGCGGGGGCTGCTCGCGCATGGTGCGGCAGAAGAGTTTGGTCAGCGTGGGGTCGAAGGCGGTGTCGGCTTGCTGTTCGATTTGTTGCAGGGCTTCGTTGATGGGGAGGGAAGCACGTTCTGGTTGTTCGGCGGTGAGGTTGTCAAACACTTGGGCAATGCCGACAATGCGAGCGAGCAAGGGCGTGCGTTCTTCTCGTAAGCCAAAGGGGTAGCCTGTTCCGTCCCATCGCTCGTGGTGGAGGGCAATAATCTGCACGGCGTCAGGTGACAATCCCATCGCTCGTCCCATCCTTGCGCCGAGGTCGGGACGATGGATCTGCTGGTCTGATTCCATGCTCAGTACGTGACTGCCCGGGACGCTGATCAGGTCGAGATCATGCACGAGTGCACCGAGTGCGAGCGATTGCTGTTCGGCGATGGGAAGGCTGAGTCGATTGGCGACAAGTGTCGCATAAAAACTGACGCGGCTTCCATGATTGAGCAGGTGGCGATCCTTGGCTTCTAAGAGGTCGGAGATCAGGGGAACTAAGGGAGACGTCTCCTCGCTATGCGACGCGGAGAGCGATCCCGTGCGGTTCATGGTGGTGTAGTCAGCGACGAGAGCCTGCCAAGCTTTGGTACAGGCCGGTTCCGGTCCCCAGAGTGCCGTCGAGTTGGTAAGGACCGGGCGCAGTTGATCGAGCCGCAGTTTCTTTTGAGCAGTCTGCAAGGAAATAGCCAGCAATTCTGAGGCATTGAACGGTTTCAGCAGGAAGCCGGCTGCGCCGTGGCGGATGCAGTCCATCGCCGATTGAAGGCTACCGTAAGCCGTGACCATAATGACTTCGATCTCGGCATGTGCACGCTTGATGTCATGCAAGAGATCCGATCCGGAACGATCGGGCAATTTCAGATCCAGCGTGACGAGATCGACGCCGTGATCGTCGAGGACGGCCAGAGCTGTGCGTGCATTCTCCGCGGTGAGAATGTGGAAGTCCTGGTTAAGGATCTGCGTGAGGGCCGCGCGCGGGGCGGCCTCATCATCGACGATCAGAACTGTTGGCTTATGATCGGTGGAGTCGGGAACGAGAGTCGAAGGCATAGTGTTACTTGTAGCGTTATTCCCTCTGCTGGTCAATGAATTCGCGTGAATACACTGGTTTACACACGAGACGCGAGCAATGCGAGACGAGTGGGACTGGCGGGACTGGCGAAGAAGTTCTGAGTATTGAGTTCTGAGTTTTGGGTTCTCGCTCAGAACTCAGCACTTCTCTCTCTGCTTTTCTGACCAACTCAAACTTTCTAGGCGATCAGCTTTCAGCAATCAGCCGTCAGCTCCGGACCTAACTCAGAACTCAGAACTTCGAACTGCCTGTCCCGCCCGTTCCGCGCGGCGTTCCTGAGGGCTAGGTTTCTGTCTCGCAACTTGGGTATAATCGCCCCTAATCTCTCTATCACAAGAGGAGTACTCATGGCTGAAAAAGATGACAAGAAGCGTGCGCTGGATCTGGCTCTGTCCCAAATTGAGAAGCAATATGGGAAGGGGGCCATCATGAAGCTGGGGGGGGCCGATGCCCCGGTCGATATTCCGGCAATTTCGACCGGATCCCTCGGACTCGATATTGCCCTGGGCGTCGGCGGGCTTCCCCGCGGCCGGGTGGCAGAGATCTTTGGTCCCGAGTCTTCGGGCAAGACGACGTTGACTCTTCATGTGATTGCGGAAGCACAGAAGGCCGGTGGCACCGCTGCCTTTATCGATGCGGAGC
>JANYEF010000432.1 GCA_025363325.1 Nitrospira sp.
CAGAGGTACATGTTGTCCGTATCCCCGGTGCCCCTCGCCGGATTGCTGTTAAATCGCGTCGTCACTTGGAAGCCGCTCACGAAGCCCTCGAATATTTTGAAGCGTACGCCGTTGTCCATCGTCAAATAATAATTCTTGGTATTTTGTAACGACGGGTACAATTCATCGACGTGGTAGAACGTGACCCGATCATCCAAGATTGGCCAGTTGAGTTTGAGCGACCAGCGGCCGCGGAGGGAGGAGGCATCGTCCGCGACCCGGAAGTCCTCATTAAAGTAGGCAAGACCAGCCTCTGCGTACAATGTCATATCCTTCAAGATGCCCGAGAAATCTCCACGCTCGATAAACTGATAGCCAGGTCCTGTGGCGAGGGCGGTTCGCATTTTCAGATCTTGAAACGTATCCTGTTCAAAGTAGGCGGACGCGAACCAGAAAAATCGTTTAGTGACAAAGAAATCCAGCTTAATCGTCCCGCGCGCGTTTCGAGCAATGAGAGTATTGGCGTTGTCACCGTAGACGTAGCGACCGTTGATCGACAGGCGGAGCTGCTCGCTCCGAGCCACGAAGTCTCCGAGCAAGCTGGCATTTTTCAGATGGCTGTTCCCGGTTGTTTGCGAGTAGCCGCCGATGAGACTGCCTGAATAGATGACCGGGGCTTGGATGATTGGATTTACAGCGGTGATCGAATCCAGCGGAACCTCCAGCGTCCCTTTCAGCGGCTCCGCTCGCACATTGATGGTCCCGTTGGAGCCCTCGGTGGCCGTGCCAATCAGCACCGTCCCTTCTTTGAGATGAAAGGGGATGGGGTGGTTGATGGCCAGCTTCGACACATTGGCCCAATTTATCTTGACGATATTGTCCGCAGCCGCGGCAGTCTTGATCGATAACACCCCGCCGGACATTTCGATGACTTCACCATAGAGCACCCCACCGTCCTTCAGCGTGACCACGTCGAGTGGTGCGGGAGCCACTGGGACCTCCCCCATCGCTGGAGCATCAGCGGCCGCGACAAGTCTCGGTGTGATGAGACAAGCTAGAAGAATGAGAAACCAGAACCCCTTTTTCATCGAACCCTCCTTACCACATGAGTGAATGTCCATGATTCCATCCCCCAGGCTCGTGAGTATGCGTTGAGAGCCGTAGGGCTATTCGGCCCCAAATATCCCTCGCTTTATAGCCGAGACCATTATGGCAACGCAAGGATGAACACTGCGATACATGCTGCTGCGAGCATTGCATGCGGAGCAATGGTTGCCGGAAATAAGCAAGGCTGATGCCGTTGACAGTGATAGGCCCATTTCACTACACATCTTTTCAGATGTACGCTGGTAGACAGGTCATGTGAGAGTATTGTCCTGCAACTCTGTGGCTGATTTGGGATAGAGAGGGGCTATTCCGCCACAGACCGGCGGCGAAAGAATCGGAACGAGTTGAACCAGGAAGAAGTCCGGGCGCGGAGAGCATTACGTCATAGCGTAGGGGTTGATCTGAAATTTTCTCCCGGCGCTCCTCTTATCGTCCGAAGAGTCCTTTCAACAGGTCCTGGCCTTTTTGTTTGAGGTCGTCTGGCTTGGTCGAGCCCTTGAGGAGATCGCCCAACACTTCTTTCACTTTCTCCTTCACCTGTTCCTGAATCTTGCCCGTCAAGGCTTTCGAATCTAACCCGTACGCCGGTGCTTGCACGGTCCCGGTGATGATCAGCGGTAGACTCAATCGGCCTTCTCTCATTGCGAGCTTGGCAGCAGGAGACGCGCCTGCAATCTTCAGACTCATGTCCTGCGATAGGTTGAGGTTCATGGTCAGATTTAGTGTTTGATCAAACCCTATCGTGCCTCCCCCTGTGGCCTGGAAGTCGTGGCTGTCCATCAAGAGGTGTTGGACATGGATGATCCCTTGCTTGATCGCAAGATCTGTCTCGATCGTCGAAAACACAGTGGCTTTGGCATTGTCGAGCGAGATGCCGGCAACTTTAAGGATAGAGATGGCCTCCTGGAGGAGGTTCACGCCCTCGATCTTTCCATCTTTCACCGCGACGTGGCTGGTTCCTTCCAGGGTCTTGGTGAGGTCCGACATAGAGAAGCCGCGGCCTTGCAGCGCGAGGTCGGCTCCCGCTGTCCCGCTGATCGATACTTGGGTTGCCGCGACGGCATCGAGGGCAGGACCGAGCTGGAGTCCTTGGATCGTCATGGTGCTATTGAATGGCAGGGCGTCGGAACCGGCGATAACTGTGCCCTGTCCCTTCACCTGTCCGTCGAACAGTTGGAATGAAAGGGCATTCAGTTTGGCCTCTTGTCCCTTCACTTCCGCCGCAATCTTGAGATCAGTGATGGCGACTGATTTATTCAGCGAGAGGGTCATCGGTAGATTCGCTGTATTGATGACTGGCGAACTGATGTTCACCGTCGCGTTCTGGCCAACGGTCTTTCCCGTGATGGTGAAATCAGTTTTCCCCACGCCAAGTTGAAGATGTATCGCGTCAATATCCGTGATTTCCTTCAGTGGACCAAATGTAGCGTCCAGCGTCACCGGCAGATTGAACGGTTGGACAAGGGCGC
>JANYEF010000445.1 GCA_025363325.1 Nitrospira sp.
GTCGCCGCAACATTGAGGGATTCCACGTCGCGGCTGAGCGGAATGGTAAATCGAGTGGTGGCTTGCCTGCGGATCTGAGCCGACAAGCCGCGGCTTTCATTACCGACGGCAAGGACAAGTTTCCGTGGCACCTGGTGAATCTCGTCGATCGGAACGGTCCCGTCCCCTGTCACTTCTGCTGCAAAGATCTGGTAGCCTTGCCGGATCAACCCAGACACATCCTTGGCGGCAAAGATCGGCAGCCCGAGCAACACACCGCTCGTCGCACGAACCACCTTGGGATGATAGACATCGGCGGATTCCGGCGTGAGCCACAGGGCGCTCGCATTGAGGGCTGCCGCCGTTCGAATAATGGCCCCGACATTGGCGGGATCTTGTAGCTGCTCTCCAAAAATTCCCAAGACAGTCGGCTGTCTCAAGACCTTCTCTTCATCCCATGTCGGTTGCCGTACCACAGCGAGAATGCCTTGTGGCGTGTCCAGATCAGACAACTTTGAGAACTGGATGTCGGGGCAGGAGTACTGTTGCGTCGAGGAGGCTAGTCGAACCAGTCGGTAACCCTGCGCCTCTTTTGGCAGATAACCGTGTGCGGTCACGATCGTGAGAATCTGTTCGGGATACCGAGTCAGGAGGTCTCGAACTGCGTGGCCGCCTTCGACCACGAAGGTGCCATCCTGTGCCCGTACTCGTCTATCGAGGAGGAGTTCACGAATGTGCGCTCCTTGCGAGCGCGTCAGGAGTGGGAATGAGGCAGCCACGCTAGTGCGTCACAGTGGACAGACCTGGTTCAGCGGCGTTTCCGCCCGGATGCGGCTTCGGCAGCCCGAATCCGTTGGGCCCGCGCCTTCGCTCGTTTGAGTGCGGTCAACTTCCCTCTGGTTCGATCCTGCTCGTGCTGAAGCTTGTCGAACTGAGACTTGAGATGGAGCTTTTCCCGCTTGTGAAGCGTGGCACATTCTTCCTGAGAAAGCTGCATCCAATCTCCACCAGTCCGAGCTCGCTTGATCCGCTGTTCCAACGACTCCCGTAACTGTTTGGAACGCATACTTAAGAGCGATTTCAAGGCGTCCTTGCGCCGCTGAACTTCTTCTTCTTCTGCGATAATTCCGCGAATATCTGTTCCTAACATAATACGCCTCCTCACTGGATCGAGAATGAACTAGGAAGAGGATTATACCTGATTTCATCGCTCATCTTCCACTGAGGGAAATTACGCATAAGCCATTGTGTTTCAAGGTGTATCCTGCCATAGCCCGACACAGGGAGGTTGCGGAGAGGGCCCCCATTTCAGTACTATCGAGCCATGGCGCTCGGACAACAGATTCAAGCCTGGCGTATCTCGCGAGGTCATTCAGTCGACGACTTGGCAGCCGAATCGCATCTTCTGCCTCACCTATTAGAGGAAATTGAAGCGGAAGAGGTTGATCCCTCTGCCTCGCTACTCGAAGCACTCGCTGCGGCACTGAAGATCCCTCCGGCCTGGCTCTTTAGCCATCCGACCTCGTTTCGTACCTTGTTTGACGATCCAGAGGAAGATGGGAGTTCCACCCCCGCAGGCCCCGATCCTGTCACAGAGCGAATACTCGCTGGATCACGGATGGATCGTTCACTGTACGTCCTACTGACCGCTATCATGCAAAGCGGCGAACCAAAGTTGCTCCGTGCAGCGGAAGTCAATTTACGTAGCCTCGTCAAACAAGCCAAACAGGCAACGATCCCTTGGCAGAACCGCCCATCGGGCCACTTCGAACCACCGAGCGATTAGTAATTCGTGAGAGACTTGCGAGACGCGCGCGAAAAGCGCGACGGGTCGGAAGTGTCATCTTCGCGAGTCGCGCCTCTCGCGCACGTCTCGCTTATCTCGCTCACAATACTTGAAGTATGAAACATTTCAGGTACCGCGTTTCGGGCATCGTGGCGAGGATGGGATGGTCGCTGGCCTGTCCACGCTGTTCAAGCAAGCGGACCTGCCGCTTCGCATCTCGTGCAGCAAGGCGGATACCTGTCCACAACTCCTGTTCAGTCACGTGGTGGGAGCAGGAACCCGTGACCAGAAATCCCTCCGGTTTTGTAAGTCGCATCCCCAGCAGATTCACATCTTTGTATCCAGCCAGGGCACGAGGCACGGCCTGTTTACTGCGGGCAAACGCCGGGGGGTCGAGCAACACCAGATCATAGCGGCGCCCGGCCCGTTCCAGCTTTCGCATCTCCTCAAACGCATCGGCCGATCGATAGACGCAACGACCATCTACCTTGTTTAACCGCGCGTGGTTACGCGCGAGCGCCAGGGCTTCCTCACTCACATCCAGCCCTTCAACTGACCTCGCTCCCGCGAGCGCCGCATGGATCCCAAAGGCACCAGTATGCGCAAACACCTCCAACACCTCCGCATCGACCGCGAACCGCGCTGCCACCAGTCGATTTTCTCGTTGATCGCAAAACCAGCCGGTTTTCTGCCCTCGTTCGATATCGACGAGAAATCGAGCCGGCCCCTCCTGGATGTCGACCATCGTCGCACCACCCCCTCGGAGAAATCCTCTCTCCACCGGCAGCCCTTCCAGCGTGCGACTCTTGGCATCGTTGCGCAGATACACCCGTGTGGCTCCGGATTCCTGACACAAGAGATCGGCCAACAGATCTTTCCGGCGGTCCATACCGGCGGACAGGGTCTGCATGACCAATACGTCGTCATAACGATCCACAATCAGGCCCGGCAATCGATCCGCTTCTCCATAGATAAGGCGATACGCATTGGTGCCGGTAACGACCCGCTGACGCAGCCTGACGGCCTGCGCGAATCGCCTTCTCCAAAACTCTTCTGTAATGGACTCGTCGTCGAAGGTCAGTATCCGTACGCGGATCTTGGACGCAGGATTGTAGAGGCCTCTGGCGTAGAATCGTCCATTCGGCGCCATGACATCGACCACATCGCCTGAAACCAGCTCGCCGCTGACCTCCTCGACATAACCGGCATAGATCCAGAGATGCCCCAACGCCTCGACCGCATGCGTGCGAGAGAGGCGGACGCGCCCGCGTGGACTGTCATCCGGAAGAGTCATAGCCTACTTATCCAATGGTGCGAACCGAACGTCAAGCCCCTCCAGACATATCTGGTTACTTGACGGCTGACCCGCGCTGTGGTTTGCTGCGCCTACGCGTGCGGGGACAACATGTTTTCTGCTCCATAAACCAGGAAGCCCAACAATGACACGAGTGCCGACCATCGGTTCCGCCGTGATCGATCGGCTCCACCAGTTGGGGGTCCGTCATATTTTTGGAATCCCCGGCGACTATGTCCTCAGCCTCTACCAATTGATCGAGGCCTCACCGATTCAACATATCGGGACCACGCGTGAGGATTGTGCGGGGTTTGCAGCCGATGCCTATGCGCGCATCAACGGCATCGGCGCGGTCTGTGTGACCTACTGCGTCGGCGGACTCAATACCGTGAACGCGATCGCCTGCGCCTATGCCGAGCGATCGCCGGTGGTGTTGCTCACCGGATCACCGGGACTCTCAGAGCGTATTCGCACGCCCTACATGCACCATATGGTACGGGATTTTTCCACCCAACGCGAGGTCTTCGAGAAGATCACTGTGGCCGCCATCTCGCTGGATGATCCCTCAACTGCTGAACGAGAAATGGATCGGGCCTTTGCCGCGCTGTTGCGCTATCGACGCCCGATCTACATCGAAATCCCTCGCGATCTCGTCCATACGCCGCTGGCACACCCGTTACGACCCTTATGTCTCGACGATGAGCCAAGCGATGCCGCCGCGCTGAATGAAGCTATCGCCGAAGTCCGCGCCATGTTGGCCTCGGCCAGCCGGCCTGCTATCTTAGCCGGTGCAGAAATCGGGCGGTTCGGCCTGCAAGACGATCTAACTCGCCTGGTAGAACGGCTCAATGTCCCCATCGCCTCGACCCTGCTGGGCAAATCCGTCATCCGTGAAGACCACCCACTCTACGTCGGAGTCTACGGCGGCCTCATCGCGCGTGACGAGGTCCAACAGTTTATCAATGAATCTGACTGTCTGCTGATCCTGGGGTCGATCTTATCCGATGTCGAGGATCTCAATGCCGACTCGCCCTTGCTGTCGGAAGGACGCACGATTCACGCGACGGCCGATCGGGTGGCCATCAAACACCACCGCTACGATGCGATCCGGTTCCAAGACTTCGTACGGGCACTGGTGAC
>JANYEF010000053.1 GCA_025363325.1 Nitrospira sp.
CGCCCGCGCCATCTCCCAGGCTGCGCACGATCGCTTCGTTCTCTATCGAAATGCCTTGCAGCTTCCAGCCGTAGAGAGCGAGCGCGTTTTGCTGCGCGGTGCTTAGTGACCTGACGTACATCAGTCGCCGCAGAGTATCATCGCCGCAGTCGGCGGCTTCGCTTTGATCTTCGACGTCACGCGACCCAGTTTTAGATCGAGCGCGCTAGCGTCGTTGCGGGCCTTGCGGGCTTTGCGCTCTACGGCGTGCGTCGCTGCCATGTAGCCGCAGTAGTACCCGTACCACTCGCGGCTGCCTCGCGTGGCCACTGCCTCAACGAACTGCGTAGCGGCTTTGTGCGCGCGGATCTTTTTCTGCGTGCTCTTCGACGGTTTATGTTTGTTCATGTCTAAGAAGATAACATATAGACGTTGATAATCAAGTGGAAAATATTCGCGCGGGCGATAAGGCGGCGCCGGCGGGGGGGAGGGGCCTGTCCACCTACCCATGGCCGACTTTACATAATGAGGGCCGTCTCCCTATGGTTGCAGGTAACAGCAGCTACGGTAGCAGTCGAGGCCGACGCGACGGGAATGTCCCCCGCTAAGCCCGCAGGCACGCAGCATCAACAAGGCTCCGCGCCCACCTAGCAGCCCGCGCTCGAAAGTTCGCGTCCGGCCCGGTGGGAGATCCGCGCCCTTCTGTTGGTTTAAACCCCAGGGGACTGCCGGCCATAACTCGTCGGCTGCCTAGCCCGCATTGCGCGCTAGTGTCCGCCCGGCACACGGTTCAAACCGCCGAAAGTATAACAACGGGCTCCGTAGGGTTGACTCTCAAGGCTCGCGCATGTGTCGCGGGCTTTGCGTGTCAACCCTGCAAAGGTAACTAGCATGAAACTAACGACACAAATCGGCCAGCAATACGTGCGTCGCGGGCATCGCCTCTTCGCGATTCCGCGCGCCGAGTCGCTTACTGACAGGATCGCCAATCGCACGCAACGGCGTGGCAATTGGGATCGTATTATGACCGAGCATCGCACGGCCACGGTCATTCGCAACGGCTGAAGTCTCAGCGTCAAGCCTGTACAGACTCTGTGCAGGCTTCGCGGTGCGACTGCACCAATCCACAATCCTACGGAGACTTACCATGACCACTGCAATTCTAACTCCCGCTCAGGTCACGGCCGGCCTGCCGACGCTTCGCAAGAGCGCCGAAGAGCTGACCGCGAACATCCACCAGATGGCCCTGAGCACTTTGGACCACGCTCGCGAGTTCGGTGACGTGCGCGGCATCGCGTCGTTCCTGAATGCGCTGCCGAAGTCCCAGCGCGTGCAGGCCGTCGCCGCGTGGTTCCGCAAGTTCTCGAACAACGTCGTGAAGCTGAAGCTGAGCGAGGGCGCGTGGAGCGCCGAGATCCGCAAGGATCGCGCGAAGGACGGCAGCGACTTCAAGATGGCAGACGCTGACGAGACGATCTACGCCGATCTCACGACCGAGATCGCGCCGAAGGCCCTGACGATGGCGAAGTTCCTGGCCAGCATCGAGCGCGTGGCCAATTCGACCGAGATCCTCACCAACGGAGCCCGCAAGGTCCCCGAGGAGGTCTCGGAGATCGCGGCGGCGATGATCCGGCAGATCCGGGCCGCGTAGCTGGTACCAGATGTGTGGCGGGCTTCTAGCCCGCCCATATCCTTAAGCCCCTCACAAGGGGGTTTACGGATGTGAAATCTCGTGTCCGATGGACAACACAACGGCACACAAGAGATAAGAATAAGATATATATAATGTTTTGTTTGTTTTGTATGTGTGGTCTGTGTGTCTATTCAGAGCGAGCCTATACGGCCGGCTCTGAATCATAGCGGGCCGCGCCCGCAAACCCCGCCGCACCGACTAGATCGTCCGATCTTGGTCGGCTACCCCTCTCTCCTCTGACGTAACCTAACGCCACAATGCATAGTTGCTCAGATACCGAGCGACAACGGGCACTTACTTCAGCATCGGCGATGTACTTCGGCTCTTGTGCCGTCCGACACGAGAGCGTAATCTTGGCCCGCGACACCCGCAGCATCTATACGTGAGCCATACATGTACGTCCAAGCCTTCACTCCGAGGTCAATTATGCGGTCGCTGGTCATCAGCGCCCCGACCACGCACAAGCACAAAGGGTCCAGACCGTATAGACGTTACGACCCCTACTGCAAGGGCATCAACGCGATGTACCACGTTCGCGGGATGAGCGGGCGCCGCGGGGTGACGCTCGTAGACTTCTGCACGTCTATATCTATTCCATACGCCACGATGCGCGTGCGCCTCGCTGGCTGGCCCATTGGCACCTATCGCGAAGCCTTCGAGGCTGTGGTCGCTTCGGTCATCGAGCGTCAGCGCCCTTGCGGCGACGCTCGAGCTGCCAGGCGAATCCACGCGAAGGCCCTTTATCACTCCAGACTCGTTCGAGGAGAAATACACCGTGGCACACCACCACCCGTCGACGGCCGCCGCGCTCAGATTACTACTGACTGCGCAGCGATCGGGGATCCCGGCCGTGATTCAGGAGGCGACCCGCGCGGCTGAGATCGCGCTTAGTCCGCATGGCGACCGAGCCCGCGATATGCAAGCGCGCGGGTGCCCGTACCTGCGGCGTGGATTCACTGAACAGTCGCAGATCATCGAAGAGTCGATTGAGTTGCTGCGGCTCGTCGACTTCGATACGTTCGTGTGCGTGGGCGTCTCTGGGCTGATCGTGGCGCCGCTGCTCGCCCACGAAATGAACAAGTGTTTGCTCGTCGTGCGCAAGAGCTACGACAGCATCATAAACAACCACAGCGGTGAGAGGATCGAGGGCATCACCGGTTCGCGTTGGATATTCGTTGACGACGTCGTTGCCTCGGGTGCCACGCGCCACCGCGCGCAGACGATTTTGCTGCAGAAACTGCCGGATATCGAGTACGTCGGCACGTTGTTATATGGCATGATCGGCGCGGAGTGCACGTTCGGGGCGGCGCCATGACCACATCGGCAGTACGGGTGCGCCAGCACGAGGCCGATACGGCGCCGCTGCGATGCGTTGCGTTCTCTCACCTGCGCCCGCTGTTCCCGCGCCAGCCGCGCGATCAGGAAGAGTGGGACAAGTTTTTCATCGCCGTGCAGTTGTATTCCAGCGATGCGTGGCGGCTGATATGGACGAGGCCGAATCGGGCCTATTACAACATGATGGGCTGGGTCGGCATCGCGCGCTCGAATGGAGTCGAGTACGCATGGCGCGAGTCGCTGTATTCGTACCTGCTGCGCCACCCGCCGACCGACAGCGGGTATCGACGGCCGTGCGGGCCATGAACATGAGCGTTATCCCGAATTGAAAACCTGAAAGGAGGAAGGAAGATGCTTAAGTCCAATCCCAAGAAGACAATCGCCGAGCGCATCGGTGAGCTCGCTGCGGAACTGCGCACGTTGCGCGAGGAGTTCCATACGTCGAAGGCAGCCATCGACAGCGATATGAGGCGACTGCGCGTTCTCGTGAAGGAGCTCGAGGACGGGCGCATGAGCGACCGCAATA
>JANYEF010000538.1 GCA_025363325.1 Nitrospira sp.
CCACATGAGACAGGCGGGACGAGCGAGGGTTCGAAGTCCGAAGTTCGAGGTTTTCGGAACTTCGAACCCCGAACTTCGCATCGCGCCTGTCGCGCTAGGCATGCCCGTCGCGCGGGCAGGAAAGCTCGGCACGACGTTTCATGCGTGATTACTGGCTAGAAGATGGGACAGCCCTGAGACTTCGAAGCAAATCCTTTTCGTTTCATCTTCTCAACGAGTGTGGTGCGATTCACATGGAGCAGCAGAGCCGCCTTACTCGTAACCCCATTGGCCTGGCGAAGCGCACCCACGATCAAACGGTTCTCGAACTGTTCAATCTCACGTGGCAGGTTGACCCCCTGATCGCTAAAGCTGATAAAATTCGACGCAGTCTGTTCCGCGGTGACCGAACGGCACTGGAGACGCTCGGGAAGATCGGAGACTTCGATAGTCCCAGATAGACTCAAGACCACGAGGCGCTCAATCATGTTTTCCAATTCACGAATATTTCCTGGCCAGTGATGTTCTAACAGACGGGCCATCGCGTCCGGGGAACAGCCCGTCATAGCAGCCTGTTTGCCCCGATTCAACTTTTCCAAGAAGTGGCTCACCAATTGCGGGATATCACTTCGGCGCTCCCTCAACGGTGGAATGGTGACAGGAATAACATTCAGGCGGTAGTACAGATCTCCACGGAAGCGCTTCTGCTGGACGGCCACCTCCAGATCCTGGTTGGTGGCGGCGACGACACGGACATCCACGTCGATCGTTTTCGTGCCCCCCACCCGTTCGAACGACCGCTCTTGCAACACCCGAAGCAGCTTCACTTGTAACCCGAGGCTCAACTCACCGATTTCGTCGAGAAAGATTGTTCCGCCATGTGCCAACTCGAAGCGCCCTATCCGCATATGCGCTGCGCCGGTAAACGCCCCCTTCTCGTGTCCAAACAACTCAGATTCGAGAAGATTCTCAGGAATGGCCCCACAGTTGACCGGAATGAGCGGGCGATCCTTACGAACGCTGTTAAAATGTAGCATTCGCGCGACCAACTCCTTGCCGGTCCCACTCTCTCCTTGAATCAAGACGGTGCTGTCGCAGTCCGCAACCTTCTCGACAAACTCAAAGACGCGCCTGATTGGCTCACTCGTGCCGACGAACTGCTCCAAGCGATATCGCTCACGAACGGCTTTCTGCGATGACTGCATATTCTTACGTCGGCGATACGCCTCCAAGGCCCTGTTGATCGAACCGACAACGACTTCGTTGTCGAATGGTTTTGTCAGGAAATCAAATGCACCGGCCTTCATGGCTTTAACGGCACAGTCGATTGATCCGTAGCCGGTCATCACGATCCCGATCACCTTGGAATCGATCTGGAGAATGCGCTCCAGGACGGTCAGACCATCGATATCAGGCAGCTTCAGATCCGTCATCAGCACATGAACTGGAATCTCTTGGGCCACGCGAATGGCCTCCTGTCCACTCCCGACAACCGTCACCAGACGCCCGTCCTGAGACAACAGTCTCCGGAGCAGATCCTGCAGGCCTTCGTCGTCCTCGACCACAAGAATAGACAACACACTCATGCTGTGTTCCTCATAAAGAATGATGGCACATGAATACGAAACAAGACGGGCCCTTAGAATCCCCACAATCGCAAGATTGGCATGAGCTGGCCTTATCACATTTCGCTGTCCTGACATATACGCAGCTCATTCCTACTAAGCGTATAGGATATTCTTCATTCAGAAAGTGCCTAATGGCTCTCACGAATCAGGCATTTAAGACTAATTTATATAGATCCACTAAGCTCCATATAAAGGACCACTCAGCCCCATTAAGCTCTATAGTGTGTGACTACGTACTATTGAGAATGTCTGAATTGGTTGTTACGCGAGGTGGATCGGTTGGCCCGCTCAGTGAATAACCGGCTCTATTTCATTCATACCCTGCGTCACCGGGCAGGCCGACTGTGTGAGGAGGAAGAAAAAACAAGTCAGGAAAGGATTGTGACACGACACCGGCCGCAATTGCTTGACCTAGAGAGAGGGTGCGCTTTGTGGAATACCACTGACCGCATGGAGGTGGACAAACCAAACGCGGACGGTTACCGGAATTTCACTGATTCCTTATGCATCTCCAGCAACGGTTGTAGACCTGACGCCTTCCCCGAGGGAGAGTCACGGACGAAAAAAGCAGCAGCTTGAGCACGTCGGGTCACTTTCAGCTTCTGAAAAATGAACCGGATATAGTTCTTCACGGTCTTATCGCTCAGCTCGAGCGATGAGCCAATCTCCTTGTTCGTCTTCCCCTCAGCCACGAGCGCGAGGACACGCTGTTGCTGGCTGGAGAGGGTCGTCCGCTGAGACTCGGATGCCTCCCCTTTCTGTAACCGCATACGGGTCAAGAGCGGCTGAGTAATGGCCGGATCGAGGATCGACTGCCCTTGAGCCACGGCATGAATGGCTCGCACCAATGCCTCGGCATTCACCTGTTTCAACAGATAGCCGGCTGCTCCTCCAATGACCGCAGCGAGCACCGCCTCATCGTCCTGATAGGAGGTGAGAAAGAGCACACGCGTGGCGGGACAGGAATCCCTGATGGCACGGCAGGCGTCCACTCCGCTGCCGCCGGACAAACGAACGTCCATGAGCACCACGTCTGGCTTGAGGTAGCAGGCATGACGAACGGCATCTTCGACAGTGGAAGCCTCGCCGACGACGTCAATTCTGTCCTGTCGACTCAGCACGGTCTGCAATCCCACTCGAGTGACTTCGTGATCGTCTACGATCAATACCCTGACTGCTTCCGTGCTCGGCTTTATCAAGAGGGTCTCCTTGGTGAAGGCTTTCAAGTGCACAGAGAACGAAACAGACTACGCCTGTTTTCGATGCGCCAGATTCATACCTACGTGCGAGTCTTTTTGAATCGAGGTCGACCAGATACGGAGATACTCACTCCTCCCTGAGTTGAGGGAGGGAGAGAACAGTGACACACAGGTTAGCCTCACGATCGGACTACCACATTATTGCTGAGGAATATTAATTGCACTTTCTACTTATAGCAATAATGCTAATCAGCCCTAGGCAAGTCACCAGGAAAAAATAAAATATAGGCAAGG
>JANYEF010000545.1 GCA_025363325.1 Nitrospira sp.
CACGTACGCATCGATGGCGTTCTACTAACCTCGGCTGCTGAAACAGACTCCCAGCTGCGTTCTCCCCTTGAACAGGTCCTCAACGTACCCGAGAGGGTACGCCTGCGGCCTGTTCTTCGGCTGCGGCCTTCCTGGATAGACTGTTTGAGCAGCCTGGCGAGAATTAAACCTGAATCCTATAAGAAAAGAGCAATCTCACACTTCTTAGGGGCAGGGTGATTGAGTAGGCTTCATTGTGCGCATCAACCGAGGCCCTTCTGGTTATTCACCTTGTCCATATGGAACAGGCAAGCTGTCCTTCACTGCGCGGCTCCTCCCAGTCCCTACTTCCTTTTCATGGGTAGCCTGGTTGATCCTTGAGTGCGCGCGTCGAACGAGCACATTCTTATCGTGCGCGTTGCGCGAGCAGGAGGACGACCAGGCTACCCATCTTTCCCATTCCCCGAAAGACTTCACCGAAGATGGTATAGCGCCGATTCAGGCTATGGCGGTTCTGTCGAAGATATCTTGCACGGCTTGTCAGGGCACTTAATCCTGTATACAATACAGCATTGATTTTATTGCGGGAGGTGGCCATGTCTGTCCGATTGAACATTACGATGGATGACGATGTGTATGCGAGGCTCAAGAAAGAAGTGCCTCCTAAGAAGCTCAGCGCCTTTATCGCCGGGGCGGTCCGCGCCAAACTTCATCCGGATGCCAAAGCGCTGAACGCCGCTTACCAAGCCGCCAGCAAAGAGCGATGGAGGACAAGTTTGGACGAGGATTGGAAGCACATTGACGGCGAGGGATGGCCCAAGTGAGGCGGACACCACGGCGCGGGGATGTGTACTGGGTGGCGTTGGACCCGACGCTCGGGTCAGAGATTCAGAAGACTAGGCCGGCTGTGATTGTCTCAAATAACTCCTGCAATGCCTTCGGCGCACGTGTTGTGGTGTTGCCGCTCACCAGTAACGTCGATTCCCTCTATCCTGGCGAAGCGCTTGTCACCGTGAAGGGGAAGCCATCGCGTGTATTAGGCGATCAGATTCGATCGCTGGACAAGTCTCGACTGCGCTCTAGGATTGAGACGTTAAGTCAGGATGAGCTGGCGGCGGTTGAGGAAGCGGTGCGCATTACACTCGGTTTATGGCCTTGATAATAGATGCTCGGCTGGAAATTAAGGGCTGGAGATGTTTACGAGGTTGAAATCACGGACTAGTATTAAGCGAGAAGCGAGAATGGGACGGCGGCGCGTTTCGCAAGAGCTTGTTATTCGCCGACTTCCTCATCGGCGACCTCCCACCCGTCCAGGGGAGATGTTGTTGGAGGTGTTCGTCAAGCCCCTTGCCATTACTCAGTCGGAGTTGGCATCGCGTCTGGGAATCTCGTTTCCCAGACGCAACGAGATCATTCGAGGCAAGCGGGCGATTACATCCGACACGGCTCTTCGTCTGGCGCGTGTGATCGGGATGTCGGCAGACTTTTGGCTTGGGTTACAGTTGGACTGGGATCTCTGGCATGCCATGCGCAGTTCGAAGGCGAGTGAGATCGATCGTCTCGAACCGTTGCGCACCTCAGCCTGATTAAGATCAGAGCGGATAGCGTATAGCAGGAGAGAAGAGCTTATGGCGTATGGCTTATAGCTGATGGCCAGACGACGTCAGAGGAAAAGAGAGTTGACCGCTAATAGCTCATGAGATGGGCCAAAGAATTTTATCTGTTCTGCGACATGCTATCGGCCATAAGCCATACGCTATTTGCTCTGGTCTGACGCCAGACGCCATCAGCTCTTCACTCTTTGACCGTCATCGTCATCGGGATTGCTTGTAGGGGATTGTCGAATTCGTCGCGCGCGGCGGCGACGATCTTGTCCACGACCTCCATGCCTCGAAAGACTTCTCCGAAAACGGTGTAAGTTCGGTCCAATCCGCTGCAGTCCGCGACACAGATATAGAAGTGCGAGCCGTTATCGTTGGGGTCCCGTGTGCTGTTACTCTCCCGTGGCACTTTGGCCATCGCGATGGC
>JANYEF010000516.1 GCA_025363325.1 Nitrospira sp.
CATCACCATATTACCGGCGGTCGCACGACGATCACCGGCCACTAGCACGCCATCGCGATACTTGAAGGCCAGAATCGTGGTGGCATTCGTGAGTGCATGGCCAGTCCCCACCGCTGTCGAGGCTCCGAGTGTATAGCCCTGTTCCTTCAATAGCTGAAAAAAATCCCCTTGCATCCCCATCTTGGAAACCCCTCGTGAAGCGTGAAACGTGAAACGTCAGGCGATCAGACATCAGAACCTACCCCCTTACCCCTAACGTCTTTACTCCCCTGTCCGTTGCCGATACCGCTCAGCCTGCTTCGGATCGACCTTACGCATGCGCTTGAGCAAATTGTCTTTATCGGGCGACCCGGTCTCCGGCCGTTTCGGCCCGCCGCCCTCTTCGGACGGACTCGGCGCCTTCGGCATCGGATTGCCTGGGCCTTCCCGCCGCTCCGGCATTGAGATGTAGTTCATGATCGAGACTCCTTTTCTCTGTTCCATGCGTTCAGCGCATCCACTGGGGATGCCGCGCTTTCGAATATCTGCGCACAGGCTTGCACCGCCTCTGGCTCGAAGAGGTCGCCCATCTCTAATGTCCGCGAAAGCAGCCCACCGCTGAACTGAATACGTTCCCACTGCATCGACTTGATCTGATCCGGAAACCGTCTGATGCAGAGGCCGCGAATCCCCGCTCTCGTATCGGCCGGGCCAACCACTAATGCCGATTCGACATCCTGTTCTGACGTCATCCGCCAGGCCTTCCCCTCGGCCTCGAGCCCAAGGAAGAGCCCGCGTTCAGGATTCACATTATGGTACTCCAAATCCAAACTCGCCAGCCAGGGATCATCCCATCCAATCCGCTCTTCCTGCATAAAGGTTTCTAACAACCAGAGCTTGGTGACCCAATCGAGCCGTCCGACGAGTTGCCCTCGATCACCGGTGAGCAACCGCAGCGTGGCCGCCCATTCGCGAAGGATCCAATCGGTCTCTGCGTCAACACCGGCTAAATGTTTCTCGGCCGCGAGGTAATACTGCTCTTGAATGTCGAGGCCCGTAATGGTGCTGCCGTTCTTTTGACGGACCGTCGCCTTCAAATTCTGATCGCGAGACAGCTGCTTCACCGCGGTGACGGGATGTTCCAATTCAAGAGCAGGGGCAACCGCGCGCGCGATCAACTCCAGCGCCAACTGCGTCGTCCCGACTTTCAACGCCGTGCCGTACTCACACATATTGGCATCGCCGATGATGAGATGGAGCCGTCGGTATTTTTCACGAACCGCGTGCGGTTCGTCCCTCGTATTCAGAATCGGCCGGTTATGCATCGTGTCGACACTCAGATCCGCCTCCATAAAATCGGCTCGTTGAGACAGCTGATAATGGCCCGGCACGAACCCGCTTTCCTGACCTTCCACGCCAACTTTTCCGGCTCCAGCTATGACCTGCCTGCTGACAAGAAACGGGAGCAGCCCCGCAGCCAGCGAAGGGAAGGGAATCGAGCGTGACAAGAGATAATTATCGTGACAGCCGTAACTGTGTCCATGAAAGTCAGTGTTGTTCTTATAGAGCTGCACATAGGGTCCTCCGAGCGCATGGTTGCGGCGTTCCGCCGCCCGCTGGGCAATACGCTCCCCAGCACGGTCGTGGGCAAGAAGGTCTTTCAGCGTTCGGCATTCAGGCGTGGAATATTCAGGGTGCGTATGATCGTTGTAGAAGCGTGCGCCGTTTGGGAGAACCAGATCGCTCTTCATCTCATGAAACGAAAACGGCCGATGGGCATCGACCTTAGCGAACTCGTCTTCTTCTTTATCTTGCTGCAGACCGGAAACCCGAAACCCCCGCGCATCTTCGTGCGGGTCTTCACCGCCATAGTCCCAGCGCCGCTCGAAGGAGGCAGTCAGATGGGCCCGCACCAGTTCCATCGACTCCACGACCGGATCGACCGTGTCCTGGTCTTCCCTGGTAATGCCATACTCTGTTTCGATGCCGAATAACCGCATACAGCTTCCAGGCTTGAGGCTAAGGGCTAGAGGCACTGATGAAATTATCCTGCCCCCTAGCCACTCGCCCAGTACCCCTCGCCTCTCTTAAATTATCTGGTTGATCAGTCTCTCTTCGGACTGCCGCCCCCGCCGAAACGACGAGACTCCCACTACCTGCTCCGGATGGTGATCGAGGAGCTTGAGCCATTCCTCTGCCGCATCATCGGGCGGCAACATCTCGCCCTCTCGGAATTCTGCGTGGACGGAGTTCACCAGATCGTCCAGGATCATGCCGCCTTGGTCAGTCCCACCGGCCGCAATCATGCGATCGATCGCCTGTTCCTTCGCCCGCTGAACGATTGAAGCCAGGATCGCACCGCTGATCAGATCGCCTCGATAGAGGACCTTATTCTGTCCGCTTCTGAGCCTGATCGACAGGAGTCGATTCTCATCGATGCGCGAAAAGATCGCGGAGAGCGCATGCTCGATGAGGTCGGTACAGGCCTTCTTCCGGTCTCCGCCATGCTGATCGATCCATTGCCGGTCCAGAGGCAGGTCATCTGTCAGATACACGTTCAGAATCGCTGCCGCCGAGTCACGATTCGGACGGCTCACTTTGATCTTGCGATCGATACGCCCTGGCCGCAGTACAGCCGGGTCGATCAGATCCGGCCGGTTCGAAGCCAGAATGATCACCACATCGTGCAACGACTCGATCCCGTCCATCTCGGAACAGAACATCGGCACCAGGGTGCTGGAGATATTGAATGAACGAGACGCCCGTCTCGTGCCGAGAATCGATTCCGCTTCGTCAATGAATATGAAGGGCAACGCTCCCTCGCTCCGACGAGCGCGGGCCTGGGCAAAGAGATCCCGGACCATCCGCTCCGATTCTCCCAACCACATATTCAGAATCTCGGGCCCCTTGATGTGGAGGAACGCCCCGCGAGTTACCGGCAGCTTGTCCCCCTTCGTACCAGCCGCTCCCTGGCCTGACTCCCCCACCAGCTTTGAAAGACTGGCGGCGGCGGCTTGTCCTATCAAGGTCTTTCCGCAGCCGGGAGGGCCGTAAAGCAGGAAGCCCTTCGGTTGAGTGAACTTGAAACGCTGAAACGTGTCCGCATGGAGCAAGGGATACTCAATCGCTTTCTGAATGGCCGCGATCGCCTCCGTTTGCCCGCCGATCTGCTCCCACGTGACCGTAGGAACCTCGTCGAGCAAGTGGGACTTGGCTTTCCGGTCTTCCAATTTCTCAATCGCCACGTGGAGGCTGGGATCGATACGCACCTCATCGCCTGCCTTCAGATCCACGCCGACAAGATCGCTCGATCGTTGGAGAATCAAGACCTGCCGCCCCATCTCCTGCTCGAAACGAAGCCGGCCATCTGCCAACGTTTCCGCCACTTTCAACACGGGCCCATTACGGTCATAGCCCAATATCTTAATCACCGCGTAGGCCTCGTTGATCAGAATCTGGGCACCGATCTTCAACTCGACGGCCTGCACCCGTGGATCGACCGCGGCATAATACTCAGCGCCTCCCACCAGGATCCGTGCGAGGCCCTCACCCGGCACCTCGAGCAGGGTGCCGACCCGATTGGCTGGCGCCGTGAGCTTTGCGATGACGTCGGCGACTTTCTTGAATTCGACTTCTCGCTGCTGCTGCGCCGCTTGTCCAAGGATCACGGCATGGCGCAACTTGTAGAGGATCTTCTGCCGGGGGTCACTGTCGGGAAATGAAGCGAGACATTGCTCAATGAGCTCAAGCGGATCGGAGCCCATGCGCATCGACGGATGCGCGGCATCCTCCGCCTTCCCCTTGGGTTCTGAGTCCTGTGGTTCAGTGGGTCGGCGATCACTCATCGGTGGTCCTCCATGCGGAACAGATGGGTGATCCTACCACAGCGACCTCATGGATTGCCGTTCAATTGACGGCTTGGAGGGTCACGGCTACACGTTCCCGATGGGTCCCCCGTAAGATTTCGACCGCGACCTGATCGTTGACTTTGTGCCGTTCCATCACACCCATCAGTTCGTCCAGGGTCCCAACCGGCTTGCCATCGACTGCCGTGATGATGTCGCCCAACTCCACACGGCCGACGACGGTCTCACGGGCGCCCTTCAACCCAGCCTGCTCCGCCCCGCTGCCAGGCGCCACCTTGCCGATAATCAGCCCCTTGATCCCCCACTGCTTGGCCATCGCATCGGGAACGAGCGAGACCCCGAGCCCCGGACGAATGAGCTTGCCGTGCTTGATCAGTTCTGGGACGATGCGGTTGACCGTGTCGACCGGCACGGCAAAACCGATTCCGGCGAAGGCCCCGCTTGGGCTTACAATCTGCGTATTCACGCCGATCAATCGGCCGGCGCTATCGAGCAGCGGCCCGCCTGAATTTCCAGGATTGATGGCAGCATCGGTCTGAATGACTCCTTCAATCGTCCGATTCGACATGGACTTGATCGTCCGTCCCAACGCACTCACGACGCCGGTCGTCAGCGTGTGATCGAGGCCGAACGGATTCCCGATCGCCAACACCTTTTGCCCGACACGCAGATCCTGCGACGTCCCGACGGTAAGGGGCGAGAGCGCCTCTTCAGGCGCACGAATCTGCAGCACCGCCACATCGTGATCGGGGTCGGCACCGATCAGCGTGGCCTTATGCTCCGTCCGGTCTGCCAGCGTGACGGTGACCGAGTTTGCCCCGTAGACGACATGAAAATTGGTGACGATGTGCCCCTGCTTGTTCCAGACGAATCCCGATCCGGACCCTTGCGGGACCTCAAAGAGATTGAACGACCAGGGATCTCGCTGAATCGCCGTATTCGCGATGAAGACCACGGATTTCGTCGCCCGCTCGAACATGGCCATCGTGGCCCGCTCATCCGCGCCCAACTCGGTGGGCGAGGGCGTCACGACGCGCGGCTTCCCCTCAGGCCCATCGTAGGTCCCGCCCAACGGCTTTCCCCACTCCGCCATCGACAAGGCAGGCCAGAGGCTGATGAGCAAGAGTCCCGCCGACACAACTCGCCGTTTCATCCTGATTATTCCCCCATGATTTGGAATATGAGTTCCCTGGTCCTGGGTCTGGTATCGAAATCGACGACGGCAATCTGTTGCCAGCTCCCCAGCAACATCGCCCTGTCTAGGAAGGGAATGGTGACCGATGGCCCTTGCAGCTGAC
>JANYEF010000025.1 GCA_025363325.1 Nitrospira sp.
CGAAGGGCCGGAAGTTCAACGGACTGCAACCAGTCGAAGTCCCTTACCTTCGCGTGGCAAACGT
The DNA here is from genome assembly GCA_025363325.1 of Nitrospira sp. GTDB lineage: Bacteria > Nitrospirota > Nitrospiria > Nitrospirales > Nitrospiraceae > Palsa-1315. The sequence continues at coordinate 65 of JANYEF010000025.1, forward strand.
GCAGGCGGGACATCTCGATCTATCAGAAATCAAAACGATTCAGGCGTTGCCGGAGGAAGTCGAAGGACTCGCGCTGCGGAAGGGCGACGTACTGCTGACGGAAGGTGGCGACTTCGATAAATTGGGTCGGGGGGCAATGCTGGAGCAAGATCTGCCGAACTGCATTCATCAAAATCATGTCTTTCGCGTGCGCGTCGAGCAGTCGAAGCTCAATGCAGTGTATTTTGCCAAGTTCCTTCTGACCGGTGAAGCTCGCGGATACTTCCTCGGTTGCGCCAAGAAGACGACGAACCTTGCGAGTATCAATATGACACAATTGCGCGCCCTGCCGGTCCTGCTCCCTCCACTCCCACAGCAAAAAGAGTTCGCGACCCGCGTGTCTGAAATCCGTGTCATGCAAGCCGAGCAAGCCACCAGCCGCCACCGCTTGGACGATCTGTTTCAATCGCTCTTGCATCGGGCATTCCGTGGAGAGTTATAACAGGCCCTTTCATGAAACAATGGACGCGCGCGTACAACCTGACTCACTCCCAAGCAATGGATCATTTGCGACGAATGTTGGAGCAGAACAAGGATAGCTATACCGCAGGATGCGTACAGTGCGTGAGCGTAGATGCCGATGGCACGTGGCAAAATGCGCTTTGCATGATCAGAGCTTACCCATCTGAAGGACAACCCGCGAAGAAAGTCAGTTGCAGATACCCAAGAGTTCACTTGCTTGAGGAATGGATGTCTCCCAATGACTTAGTCAATGCTCTTGACCAGATTCCAAAGGGAGCACTTATAGCTGACGGGGAATCCGTTTCACTTGGTCAGAATGCACAATTCAACGAATGGGAATTTTTGCCGAGCGACAATGAATATTCTTCTTTGCCGGGATATCTTTACTGCAGCAACCGGGGTCAGCCACCTGCGATACCACATCACGATCCGCTTTTGTCTTACGAGCTTCCTTTCTACCCTAATCCTTACCTCGCAATGCGGGAGTGGTGTGGGTTGACCAAATTTCATGGGGGCAGTGACGCACGCATTGGAACCATACGGGTCTTTTTCCCCGAATGTCGCGTACGGTTTAAGAATTTGGCCGTTACTGACAATAGGTTGTGCGTTTCGATCGCTGGTTCTGAGATCACAGGGCTAAAGATCAAGGGAGGCTGGGAATGCCAAGATGGTTATAAACCCTTCGAATTATCGGTGACTGCGGGGGAAATGAGAATCGAGCCGCACAGTCACGTTGAAGGGTTTGAGGTGTACCTACTCGGTGCCGATGGAACCTTGTACGACTTTCACAGAGAAACGAGGTTTTGGGTCCTTGGACAGAATCGTGTTCTAGGTAGCCTACCAGGGACGGGCGCTGATTCGGCAGCTGTTCAGAAAGCTCTTGAAAGAGGGGAAGGTGAGACCGTTGAGTTTAAGGTTTTTATCAAGCAAGGAGATTCCAAACAAAATGAGCTTGTGGAGACGGCTATTGCATTCGCTAATACAAAAGGAGGAATGATCCTTCTGGGGGTAAATAACCATTGTATCGTTGAAGGTATTGAGAAAGAACTTGGCAAGGAAGCCCACCTGCAGAATCGAAAGTTAGAGGAAGAGCTCAACAACTATATCGGATGGTTGAAACAAGTCATCGGTGGGAAACTAAATAGAACACTGGCAATTGAGTTCCTCTCGGTTACTGTTGAGCAGCATGCGGTCGTGATGATTCGAGTTCCGGAGGGAGATCAAAAGCCTTACGCCAACATCCAAGCCAATACCATATACATTCGCCGGGGAGCCAACAACGTGGTTCCCCATCCAGACCATGAATTGCCTCAGCTACTTGCGCGTTCGCAAGAACTTGGGCTAATGCAGTGAGTAAAGGAAAGGGGAGCAGGAAGCTGGTTCCGTCGAAGCGCGAATTCGCCGCCCGCGTGGCTGAAATCCGCGCGATGGAAACCGAGCAAACCGCTAGCCGCCGCCGGTTGTGCATTGCGCTGTCGGGGTGATTGCTTGATTGCGCGCGTCCCATCGGAAGGTCAAGGCTCAGGTCGAGGTTGAGGGTCGAGAAGACGCCGCGTCGGATTGATCGTTGCTCAACCTGAACCGCAACCTAAACTTTCTTGTATGTAAGGCCGCGCGTTGTGCGAGCAGAGGAGATCAACAGGCTCCATCCCCGCTTCTCTTATCTGCGGGATGAGCCATGTTGTGTCTTGACCAGCGTGGAGATGACTTTTGTGATTCGCTCGGCCACCTTCGGCTGAGGAATGTCAAAGTCCACCCCGAACTCAGACCCCTTGACCCATTTCACGGTGGCGCGATCGATCAGCAACGGCTCAGGGTCTCCCGGCACAAAAATTTGCAGTGCGAGCGCCATCCCGGCAGAGACCGGTGCATTCCCGGTAATGTAGCTCCCGCTCAGCGAAAGATCTTTGATAATTCCTTCACCGGCAATCCCGTCCCCAAGGTACCGTACCGGCACCAATTTCTTGAGCCGTTGATCCTTCCGCATGACAAACCCTGCCATTCTGTCTCCTTTCTCTATCGATCACTCTTGCGTACCAAGAACTCTTCGGATGGTCGCGATCAATTCGTCCGCCTCCACGCTGGTTCCCTCCGTTGAATCGCTCGCTCAGTCGTCACGGCGCAGGCACCGGGCGGTCCTATGCGTTGCGGCCTGTTGACTGCTGCAATTGTACCGTCCCACTGAAAGTTTGAACAGATAATTGCCCCGCTTGACACCCCTCCCAGGACGGCCTAGCCTGGCGGCGCAGCGGCTGGCGCGGGAGTGGACGCCGAAGAGAAAATAGGTGGCCTATTGATCGAGGTTGCGGTGAAAAACAACCCTCTCACGAAGGAGATTGTCATGCAATCCAGGCTTGTGAAATGGACAGGTCGTGTAGGACTGGGAAGCCTGCTTCTGCTTGCGTTCCCGTTGTGTCCTTTTACCGTGACCGATTCCTCGCTGGCCCAAGCTGCCGACCAGGCTGATCTCCTCGACATCAATGCCGCCACGGCTGAGCAGCTCAAGACGCTCCCTGGTATTAGCGAGGCCTACGCAGAAACAATCATTAAGGGACGCCCATACCAGCGGAAGGATGAGCTGGTGCAGAAGAAGATTCTTCCACGCGCCATGTACGAGGGGATTAAGTACAAGATTGTGGCGAAGCAGAAATAAGTGGGGTCACACGCCGTCACAGGAATACAAACGGGAATCACACAACCAAGGAGAGATCTATGACCACCACACGCTCGACGTACATCCTCTCGATTGCCGCTTTCCTGCTCGGATTTGGATTGGGAGGGGTGTCGTTGCATGTTGCCTCAGCGCAAGGACTCTTTGGATTAAAAGCCTCGATTAGCCAGATCGGGAGTGCCCTGGTTGATATGCAGAAGAACGTGGACGCGCTCCAAAAGAATATGGGCACGATCAAACAAGCTAAAGATCAGTTGTCCTCCCTGTCACCGGCAGGTGGGGATGCCATCAAAAAGGGGGGTGAATCCTTAAAACAGCTCATTCCAGGAATGGGCCAATAGCGGTCATTCTGGCCTGTCCGTCATTAAAGAAGTTTGCCAGATCAACGATCAGATTGTGGCGAAGCAGAAGTGACTGTGGGCAGCGAGTTGGCGAAGGGCCACCAGACAGTGTGACGAATCCGTTCAGCCCCTACGGCAGTCCCTTCAGCAATCGATCGGCAACGAATCCCTTTGCAACGGACGCACTGCGGGGCTTTGCTCGTCTCTCTGGTCTCTGTGGTTTCTTTGGTTCCTTTGATTGGCTTGCCGGTCCGGCCAACAAGACAGACCGAATAGATCAGACAAACGAGATAGACCAGTTTCGGCTATCCGGTTCCGTCGTCTCCGTCCTCGACGGTGATACGATGAACGTGCTGCATAACGGACGAGCGGAGCTCCAACTTTGGCTGATCATCGGCAGGTCTATAAGCAGTTTCGCGAGATGCTCCCTCCGCACGTTCGAGCCTGGCTCTGGAGACAGAAAGTTGCGCGTGGCAATCGACGAATTCGAGAACTCGGCCGGCACATTGCTGCGCAGATTAATGCCGCGGACCAGCGAGACCACGAGGCCTGGAAACTGCTGGGGACGCGATCGGAATGGGAACAGTTCCGAGACGAACGCATCGAGACGCTACGTCATTCTCTCGGCGTCTCTCCCCAGCCCGTAGTGGACCTCAAACCGTATGTCGCCCGAACCCTGGAGGGGGACCGGTTCCGAATAGAGAATCTGGTGTTCACCAGCCGTCCTGGTGTGGTCGTGACCGCTAACCTATATCGGCCGTCAACGGCTGGCCAGAAGATGCCAGCGTTGGTTATCTGTCACAGCCATCATGATCCGAAGGCTGATGAGGAATTGCAATGTATGGGGACGACCTGGGCGCAGTTGGGCTGCTCGGTGTTGATTATGGACTTACTCGGTCACGGCGAACGTCGGCAGCACCCATTCGCGTCTGTCGCGGACTACCCGGGTTCGTTCGAGGTGGACCGTCAAGACTACTATTCCCGTTACACGCTCGGAGCGCAATTGCAGTTGATCGGAGCAAGTTTGATGGGGTGGATGAGGTGGGACCTGACGCGTGGGATTGATTTGTTATTGACCGATCCAAGTGTAGATCGTGACCGGATCGTGCTGATCGGTGGCGTGGCGGACGGGGGAGACGTGGCAGCTGTAGCCGGCGCACTCGATCCACGAGTCGCCGGCGTAGTCGCCTTTAATTTCGGCGAACGGCCGGTGGGCGACTGGAACCCGACGGGGTGTATCGCGCACACGGTGCACGGCGGGTTCTGGCCCTGGGTAATCTTGGCTGCAATCGCGCCGCGAAAGCTGGTCTATGGTCGTGAGTTTGCCTGGGAGCCGCAGCACGATCCCGTCTGGCAGCGACTGGAGAAAGTCTATGAGTTGTACGGCGCACGTGACTGTCTGCGGTCGGTTCACGGCACCGGCTGTGTGACCGGCCATGGACCTGAAGATTCCCACTGCAACAACATCGGATTTCTCCATCGCCGGCAGCTATACCCGATTCTGCAAGAATGGTTCGGGATCCCGGTCCCCGAGACCGAGTGTGCCACTCGATATGCTTGGCATGAACTGGAGTCCTTAAGGGCACCAATGGGTGAATTGCACGAGGTCAGGCCGATCCACGAACTCGCTCGTGAGGCCTCTGAAATGAGTGTTACTGCGGCTCGCGCCGAACGCGAGACAGATGAGCCGCGCGGACGTGTGGCGCGCCTGCAACGGGATCTCGCGCGTGTTCTTGGGTCGATGATTCCGCCGGTCGCTCCCGTGATTCGATCCCGCGCCGCCATGCTTGAGAGAGAGGAACATATCTCCATTGAGGTCGAGGACGGAGTCCTCTTGCATCTGGAGCTACTCTGGCCACCGGGATCGAGCGCCACTCAGCTGCCAGTCGTGATCGGGGTGGCTCAAGAGGGCAATCGTCGGCTCAAACAAGGCCGTCGGGAACTCATTGCTGGGCTGCGACAAGGCGGGGCCGCGGTGTGTGTAGCGGAGCTTCGCGGGGTGGGCGATGGACGTCACGGAGAGCTGTATCGAGGCAGAATCAGTCCCAGCGCGGAGGTCGCCTCTGCAAGTCTGGCGCTTGGTGAAAGTCTCGTGAGTTCCCGCGTCCGCGATCTGAGGTCGGTCATCGCCTACCTGTCCACACGGGAGGAGGTCGACCAGGAACGGATGGTATTATGGGGCGATTCGCTGGCGGCGACAAACACCGAGAGCGTTCAGCTCGTGGTGCCGTTTAATGCAGACCCGTCCCCTGAGCTCGGCGAGCCTCTCGGCGGGGTCGCCGTACTGCTCGGCGGACTATTCGAGCCACATATTCGAGCCATCTATATTCACGGCGGCCTCACAGGCTATGCGTCTTTGCTCGACGAGCCATTCTTTTATCAGCCCGCCGACTCAATCATCCCGGGATTGCTGTCCGTGGCGGACCTGTGCGATCTCGTCGCGGCGCTGGCTCCGCGGCCGGTGCTGATGGAGGCGCTCGTGGATGGCTGTAACCGTCGAGCCTCTAGGGTACAAGTCGAGAAAATATTCCGCGTGGCGAGAACAGCGTATCAGATGGCTGGGGAACCCGAACAGCTCCGTATCGACGTCGAGCCCGATGCAGTCAACCGCACCGCCGCATGGCTGCTCGCAGCGTTGCATCAATAACGAGGTTCACGCCGTCG
>JANYEF010000063.1 GCA_025363325.1 Nitrospira sp.
CACACCGCTCGGCGGAGACCATCTATGTGGGGCTGTATGTAATGCCGCGCCGAGGCCTGCGCAGCGCATTGCTGGTCACGCCGCTGGAGATCTTCACGCAACTGCATCATCATTCACCCGTTGCACTTGGAACGTGAAACCGCCGGTGTCATTAAGGGCTTGCATAGAATTTTAACGATGTGATATTGTATACATCATTGTATTCATATGTGGATGCATCATTAGCTCGTGAAGAAGCACTTTGTCAAGAGAAACTTTGCACGAATGGCACTGTCAATCGCACTATCCAGCGGGCGACCTGGCTTGACCCTATGCGCAATACCGAGGAGTCAGGCGGAATAAGCTGTGGCGGAACGTTTGAAATTTGGGTTGTCAATATGGCGCGGGCAAACAACATCAGCTTGCTCAAAGAGGAGGGATTCATGGCGTGAAAAACTGAGAAGCAGCCATTCGTGGCAAATGTCCGTTGAGAAGCGATGTGGAAGTGAGCGGCGAATGGACGAGGAAGGGCTGGAGAATACACACAATGGCGTGTGTGGCGACGATGATGTCGAGGTGAGAGATCCCAAAACGAGTGAGCAAGGGAAGCATCAACTGGACACAGGAGAGGTCGCCACTATGAAGGTAGATCAAAAGAAAATATGGAAAATATTTGTGGGTGCTGGGGCCACCATGGCGCTCGTGGCGTGGATGGCATCCACGCTGCCTACTGCTTACGCTGCCGGCACGATCAAGAGCGACGATGAGAACAAGTGGATTAGCGTCGGAATGGGTCTTAAAACCCAATTCTCGGCTGTGCAAAATCAGGCAGCAAACGGTCAGACTTACAGCAAAGAATTCGGAATCCCCAACGCGCTTATCTATATAAACGGGCAGATCCATAAGTACGTCGGGTTCGAGTTCAACACCGAATGCTTTAACTGTTCTGTAGGCGGAGGTGGAGGTTCATTCGGGGGTAATTCTTCGATTGGCATAGCCGATGCGATCGGGAAATTCGAGTTTAATCAGTACGCGAACCTCTGGGTCGGGCGCATGTTGGTGACAGGCGAGCGCAGCGAACTGAATGGTCCTTTCTTCCACGGGCTCTTCGACACCTTTAAGATGCCGTTCACCCCCGCAGACTTCAGCGCGAACTTCGGCCCAGGTGGGGCTGGTCTCTTTAACCGTGACAATGGCGCGACCTTCTGGGGCCAAGTCGATCCAGGAGTTGGACATCTGCAATACTCCGCGGGGGTGTTCACTGGACTGCGGTCTACGGCGACCGCCGGCCCTAATCAAGCAAACAGCCTGATGTATGCTGGACGTCTCACCTACAACTTCTTGAGCCCAGAGAAGAATCCGGGTTACTACACCCAGGGTACCTACTTCGGAACAGCCGGTGATATTCTCGCGATTGCGGTAGGTGGGCAATATCAGAATTCTGGAGCCGGTTCACTCGCTAATCATTCCGATTTCACCTCTTTGGCCACCGATCTCCTGTTTGAGAAACCACTCGGTAACAACATGGACATGGGCGTGATCACGTTCAACGCTGAATACAAACGGTACTGGGCAAATTACAACGCCGCCGCCTTTGGGGACGGAGACTGCTTCTGTATATTTCGCGGGCAGTCATATACCATATACGGCATGTATCTGCTTCCGCAGGAGGTTGGGATCGGGAAATTCCAGCCCTATGGGAGATATACCTTCATTCAGCCTGAAAGCAGTGTCAATCGCGATGAAGTTGAAGCTGGCGTGAACTACGTCATTGATGGTGTCAATGCACGCATTTCGGCATACTGGCAGTATGGCAATATCGAAACCTTCAACAAGCAAAATTACGGCCCCGGTCTTGCGCTGGGCGATAAGTTCAGTGCGTTCAGGGTGGGATTACAGCTGCAGTACTAAGAAGGTGGGTTTTCACTAGGATTTTTCACCATCTTGAAAAGCCGAAACCCACCGTGCGGGTTTCGGCTTGTTCTTACACTTCTCTCGATAATCTAGACTCTTGTGTCATTGATTCACCGTGCGAGGGATATTTCGCTATCCAATTAACGGATGCGAACGGAGAAGCCGCGCAAAACTACCATTCTGAATTCTGCATGCTCGAGGAATTGTTGCCAAAAGGTTATATGAATAAGTATTACCGTTGGGAAACTAGGAGTCTCGGCCCTGGACTTTTGTGAATGCGTAGCATGTTGATTAATTATTCGACTGAAGAAATTTCATAATGTGGCATATAACTACAATCAATGATTTACGTCCTACGTCCGATGTCGAGAAGACTCTCGCGGTAGGTCAGTTATGCAAAGGCCATCACCAGGAATTGCTCGGCACAAGCGAGCAGCTTCGCGTAGCGATCGCCACCATGTCAATCGACGATGCGGGTGAAGGTCGTCCAAGGCAGAAAATACATCAGTTGTGCAAACAGCATCTTGCCGATGTTCATGGCAGCCTCCGGGAGAAAAGCCTGAAGACTGCCAGAACCGCCTTTCGCCGTTCAAATCGACATCACCCGTCATCGCTTCAAGTCCCGCTCCAGTTCTTTTATTTTAGATCCTGGGGCTCGTTTTAACCGAACACTGCTGATGTCGCACGCCATTCAATTCCGTTTCTGGGCTATTCCCAGCCTGCTGTTCGGCGCCGCCATGTGGGGGCTGATCTGGTATCCCTACCGGCTGTTGCAGGATGCCGGGGCAAGTGGGGTGGCGACCTCTTTCCTCACCTACCTGATACCGCTGGCGCTGACCCTGGCCTTTACCTGGCGCCATCTGCTGACCGCCCGGGCCCACCTTGTCTGGCTCGCAGTTCTGGGGCTGGCGGCTGGCTGGGCCAATATGGCCTATGTGCTGGCGGTGATCGAAGGCGAGGTCATGCGCGTGGTGTTGCTGTTTTATCTCGCGCCAGTGTGGACCGTGTTTTTCGCTCGGGCGCTGCTGGGTGAAAAGCTCACGTTCTTGGGCTGGGCCATTATGTTGTTTTCATTCGCTGGCGCGCTGGTCATGTTGTGGCCTGCGGACGGTGGTCTACCGCTGCCGGCCAATCGTGCGGAATGGATCGCGCTCTCCGCAGGTGTCAGTTTTGCACTGGCCAATGTGGTCACGCGCAAAATCGATGAGGCTGACCACTGGGCCAAAACGCTCGCGGTGTTGGCCGGGGTATGCGTAGTGGCCGGGCTTGCGACCAGGTTTGTCGCGCAGCCATTCGCATTTCTCGCCACGATCAACACGCACACCGTACTGATTCTGCTCGGCGTGGGCCTGTGCGCCGGCGCGATGACACTGGCGGTGCAGTATGGTTTGTCGCATACCCTGGCCAATCAGGCCATCATCATCTTGCTGTTCGAGCTGGTGGTGGCAGCACTCTCGTCGTGGTGGTGGGTGAACGAAACCCTCAACTTGCAAGAATGGATAGGCGCGGCGATGATCATTACCGGCAGCTTGTTTTCCGGGCACCTTGAAACGCCTCCCACACTCGAGAGATCCCATGCCCCATGACATCGAACCTGCCAACCGCCCGCACTTTCTATGAATCGGTGCTCGGCCTGACGCCACTGCGAGACCGTCCTGCCTTGCCCTTTGTAGACGAGGGCGCGCTCAAATACCAAGTGCAACATGTTTGGGAGAAAATGTTGCATGGGAACAATCTACACGCAGTTGAGCATTGAAGAGCGCACGATGATTCACACACAACTGGAGATGGGGCTCACACCGGCGGCGATTGCCATGGGGTTGCATCGTTCAGCCTCCACGCTGTCTCGCGAGCTCCGGCGACATGGCTGGACTCGCCCGACGACGCGTCGCGGCCCTGGCCGACCTCCGGTGGCAGGCGGCTATCGTGCCATCGCGGCCCAGGCGCGCGCCCAGGCCTGTACGGTCACCCCGCATATGGCGCGCCGCTTGCGACCAGACACCGCGTTGTGGGCGCAGGTCATCCGCTACCTGAAGGCCGGCTACTCGCCCGAACAGATTGCTGGTACACGGGCGCTGGTGCATGCCGACACGCCCTCGCTGCAGGTGTCTCACGAAACCATCTACACTGCCATCTACGCCATGCCACGTGGCGCATTGCGGACCGCCGTGATCGGCTGGTTGCGCTTCGGCCATGCTAAACGG
>JANYEF010000105.1 GCA_025363325.1 Nitrospira sp.
GCTCCCTCTTTCTCCTTCCTCCCCAGCCTGTGCTGACGCTCGTGACTCTGCATTTTTCCTCGACAAGATGAAATGCTGCGCTATACTTGCGGTACAGTCTAGAACGTGGAGGACCTGTGAAATATCCCGTGTCTTCAAGCCTTCGACACAAAGGCAAAGCTCTCGACCTTGATGCAAACCGTGAAGTGATCACCCTCTTGGGTATCAACGGCGAACCCATGGGCAACCTATCCTGGGACTTCGTTATCGACCAGATTCTGGCCTACCGTAAGCCCCCGGCGAGCCGAGAAACCAGAAATGAGCCGCGCGTGACGCTCACCTTCCGTGTCAAATACACAACCCCGGAAGGTCGGCAGTTTGAAAGTCGCGCAGGCGGCATCGGCGGAGGCGGGCTCTTTATCGAAAGCCTGAGCCCCCTACCGGTCGGTACCAAGCTCGCGCTTGAATTTTCGCTACCAGAGCAGCCGTCAGAATGGATGCCGGCGAAGGGTCTTGTCGCGTGGGTGTGCCCTAAGGCAGACCAATATACGTTCAGCCCTGGCATGGGGGTGCGCTTTACGGAGATTCATCCCGATATACGTAACCGCGTGCTCGAGCTGGTGAAAGCCCTCCAGACCGCCGAACAGCCGGCCTAGTGGCTATCCATCTACAGCCGAATCGTCCCCTGTTCAATCCAAGGACCTGACTATGAAGTTATCTGTGACCACGACGGAAGGGCATAAAGGAAAAGTCCTTGAGATGAATGCCGAACAGGAAGTGGTCACGCTTCATAGTCCCACGGGAGAACTGCTTGGCATACTATCGTGGGAAGCGGTCATTGAACAGATTCTGGCCAGCGACGACGACGCTCGATTCGCGCATGCGCGCTCTCATCCGAGAGCCCCGCTCGCCGTGAAGGTTCGCTACACGACCCCGGAAGGCAAACAGTTCGACAGCTTAACCGGTGGCATCGGTGCAGGCGGGTTGTTTATTGAAAGCAGTGCTCCACTGGCTCCTGGCACCGAGTTGTCCGTCGAGTTTGCATTGCCCGATCGTCCTTGGGAAAAACACAAGGCCACAGCGAAGGTCGCCTGGACCCGCAACAGGCCTGAACGGCATCTGCTCTTCCCAGGTATGGGCGTTCAATTTACCAACATCGATGAAAAGGCTCGCAAAGAGCTTGTCGAACTCGTCGAGGCGTTGAATCGTTCCCGCCTCGTGACCTAAGTTCCCCGTTTCGCCCAGCGCCGCACTCCACTGTCAGCATCCTTCGCGACTGCCGTATCAAGCGCGGCCCTCGTACCAAGATCACTGAGCATTCCCAGACGATAAGCCGCTTCTGCTCGCACTCCAGGCGAGGGATCTTGAGCTAAACGCTCGCTGAGCCACGGAGAGACCGGCCCCCCGCCCCATTCACCCACCGTCGCCACAATCCCCTGACGAACCTCCGCATCGGAGTCATGCCCTGCTTCGACGAGCCCAGGAACCAAATGACTTGAGTCGGCTTGCAACAATGCCCGCACCGCCGCCCGTCTAATCGTCACATCCGAAGATCGCAGTAAGCCTACGACGGGCTCCAGCAATCGGGAGCCCGGTTCGATCTCGCCAATCGCCACCCCCCCCGCCTGCCGGACCGATTCGACAGGATCTTCCAGCGCCTGGGTCAACAGGGCAACCACTCCATCAGTGGCTATGGGCTTCATTCGTCCCATGGCCAACACCGCCGCTTCTCGGACTACTGCTGCCGGATCGTGGATGAGCGGGAGAATGGAGTCTATAGCTCGTGGATCGCCGATCTTGCCGAGGGATTCTGCAGCCGTCCGCCGTACCTCTGGCCCCTCATCGCGGAGCAACTCCAGCAAGAGTAAGACCGCACGCTCCTTCGATGAAGGTGGAGAATCCTGGACACAACCAGCGAGACAGAGGACTGGCAGGACGACTGCATACCCTATGGTACGAGAGGCAGTGCGACAGAGCTGGGTACAGGTATCGGGCAGGCTGATGAAGACCGCGCCCCAGCTCACGTTTGCTTAGGCGGCTCTTCGTGTAAAACAGGCAGTTCTTTGGCCGCTTCGATGGATTGCCGGAATTCTTTCTGGGCAGAATCCATCTCAGCTTGGATTGTGCGTAACTCGGGATCAACCGAATTGCGGACATCGGCGACGGCCTGCTTGAACGTCCGCAATGCATCGCCAAGTCCTTCTCCCAAGCTTTGCATGTCATCTGGGGATACACCGGTTGGCTGCGCGGCCTTGGCCTTCATCGCCGCCTGCTGCGCCTGCACACGGGCCACGGCATCCTTGTTGACGATGGCCGACGGACGTTTCACTACTGGCGTTGCCTGGGCGCCCGCGGGAAGAGGTGGGTACTGCGCCCGCATCATCGGCGTCGGAGCAGCCGCGCGTTCTTCCATTGTGAGAGGCTGCTGACCCTGTCCCGTCGATTGGGCTGAGACTGACTGAGCAGCCGTGGATGTCATCGTCCGAGCCGGCTGTGGCGGGGCTGCCATGTTGTACATCAAGGCGGCGGTGGTCCCGGGAGTCAGTTCCGGCCCCGGCGTATAGGGTGCCGTGGGCTTCGGAGCGGCGGGAGTCTGTCCCGGTGTAACCGTCGCTGCCAGCGGTGCAGCCTGGACCGTTGATGGGACTTGCATGGGTGCCGGTTGATTCGTTTCGGGCGGTGCCGCATCCGGCGGGGGAATATCGTTCACTTCCCTCTTGAACCCTCTGAGCGCTTTACCGACTCCTTCACCGATTTGCGGGAGCTTTCCCGCCCCGAAAATGATGAGGACAATGACGAGGATAATGATCAGTTCCGAGATCCCCATGGTACCAAACATGGCGTGATTCCTTTTCCCTTGTTCCGGTAAATCGCCGTCGGCCTTGCCTGTTTGAGAATCGAATCAACTTTATAGGCCAGTAGGAGGCACTGTCAAGGAATGGAGAATGGCTTAGCAGGCTGCTGAAAAACCATTTCGCCACAGTAGAACTTCGATAGCCTGCTGTGTCAGGCAGAAGTGGGGAGCCTCCCTGCAGGATGCTCAAAAAGCCCGTCCAGCAAGGCCGCAGCGAGCGAAGAGGCGAGGCGTACGCTTCGGTACGTTGAGCCTCTGAGCGAAGCGAGAACGCAGCTGGAGGACTTTTTCAGCATCCTGCTAGAAGAGCGGTACGATCTCGCTCTGCAAGGGCAGCCCAAACACCAACGCCTCGCGCTCAGCGAGGTACACGTCCAGTTCGCTCCGGATCCCAAACTCGCCTGGCAGGTAGATCCCTGGCTCGATAGAAAAGCAGGTTCTTGGCATCAGGCGGCGGGTGTCCTGCGTCTCCAAGCCATCGATATTGGCTCCGTTTCCATGCACCTCTTCGCCGATCGAATGGCCCGTACGATGGACGAACTGATCGCCATAATTGCCACGTTGGATGACCTGCCTGCAGGCGTTGTCGACTTCCCAGCCGAATGGGCGATGGCCGGCAGCTATTTCTGTCCGGACAAAGGCCAAGGCCGCGTCCCGTCCCTGCCGGACCAAGTCGAAAATCTCGCGATGTTTCACCGGCACCGTCTGACCGACATAGCCGGTCCAGGTGATATCGGCGTAGACCGAACCGGCCTCCGCTCGTTTGGCCCAGAGATCGATCAAGAGCAATGCATCGCGGGTGACCTCGGCAGACCCCGTCGCTGGCGGACCATAATGAGGGTCGGCACTGTGGGCATTCACGGCGGCGATCGGTGCACTCGACGTGACCATCCCGGCATCGTGTATACGAGCCAGAATAAACTGCTGCACTCCATATTCAGTGAGACACCGCCCTTGCGTGATCGCCTCATGCACATGGCTGAACGTCTCATCAACGATGCGCCGGAGCGCCGCGGCGGCGTACTGATGCGACTCGAGTTGATGGTCCGTCCAGCGGGCTTCAAACGTCTGAATCAAGTCCGCTGAACTGACCACCTCGACGTCGTAACTTCTGATCAGCTCGATCGTGCCGGCATCCACGCGAGACACGTAGGGAACCGCGTTCAGCGGGGAATACTGCATGGCGACACGGAGGCCGCCAGCGAGCAGGCGTGCAAGGATCTGCCGTTGCTGCTCCCACGACACATAGAAGTCAGCCTGTCCCGGCAATGTATCTAGTACGTGCGGCTCAATGCGATGCAACAGCTTGACAGGAACCCCCTGCGCCGGAATCCAGTAGTACCATCGCCTTGTCACATGGAGGGTAGGATCGAGCTGGAGTATGCGATAGGCGAGGGGGTCGCTTCCGCGGAAATCGTAGAAGAGCCAGCCGTCGATCTCGGCAGCACGCAGGGCCTGTTGTATCTCGCTGATACGCTGGTGTACGGCCGTGGTCATGGTGGAGGGCATCTTATCGTCGGGCTCTCAAGCCGTCAATGAGACGTCTGTTGAAATCGGCGGTCATGCTACAATGCGCACCATGGCTGTCGAGCATGCATCAGAGCCTTCTCAATTCCGGGTGACGTTGTTTGTCGGACCGCAACCAGTGGAGGGAAGACCCTTCACCTTCTCTTGTGTATTCAATGTCAAGAAACGGAGTTGGAAGGGCGGGATCCAGGTCGCCACCGAGATCGCTCAGAGCCAGATCGATACGCTCAACACCGACGTGGGTTTCTCCAGCTGGTTGACCCAGGCCCTGATCGATGTCTCGGATCAAGATGGCCCATCTCATGAGGAACGTGCCCATGAGCTGTTTATTCAAGCAGTCTGTTGGTGCAAGCTGGACCTGGCGTTGCAATCCGGCATCACTCAAGAGAACCAATGTCTCGCAGCCGACATATGGATCTCTGAAGTCAGAGACACCGTGATCAGGCGGACGAACTTCATCACGTCCTACATTACGTCTGAACTGGACCTCGTTCCGAGAGACGCCACCGCTCCATAAGAAAGACCGCCCACGCGGGCGCGGCAGGGGGTTTGCAATCAGAGTTGAATTTGTTATAACCCCACTACCTTGAATCGTGGGTGAGCGCCCTGGAGTTATCCACTGCCGCTCAGCTCACTCTGTTGAAGAAGGAGGATTATCTGTGAACATGTATACATCTTCATCCAATCGCCCCCGTGAGGCTTCCAGTTTCAAACTGGTGGCAGCATTCCTGCTCATGGCCCTGTGCACCGTTACGATGGTGCCATCGGCGTGGAGTCAAGAAAACGTAGCCCCCCCGTCGAACGAGAGTTCCGAGGGCGGAAGCGCGTCAAGCGCGGGTATGCAGGTCGCAGCCGGTTTCTCCACCTTACTGTATCTTCCCGTGAAGGCGGCCTTCGCCATCGGAGGAGGGATTGTCGGAGGACTCGCCTATGCGTTTTCCGGCGGGAATGAACAAGCGGCCAAAAGCATTTGGGATACCAGTCTCTACGGCACCTACCTCATTACCCCCGATCACCTGCAAGGAAATCGGCCTATCCGGTTCCTGGGGGTCGCCGATTCGAACGATGCGTCGACGCCAGCCCCTGCTCAGGAGCCTATCCGCTAGCCATGAAACCGATCATCGGCGTCACACCAGACTTCAACGCCGGTGATCGGAAGGAATGGGGTGGGCGCGAGCCCACCTACTTTTTACGCGCACGCTACATTCGTGCCATCGAAGAACTCGGCGGGATCCCCCTGGTTCTTCCACTCCTTACAGGCCGGGCCACGAGACGGCGTCTTCTGCAGCAGATTGACGGACTCCTCCTCACCGGAAGCGGGCCGGACCTTCCGCCATCATCGTACGGTGAGCGTCAGCGCTATCCCTTCGGAATCGTGAGCGAACGTCGCGCAAACTTTGAACTGGATATCGTTCACCTGGCGAAACAGGCTGATGTCCCGCTGCTCGGCATCTGCGGCGGCATGCAAACGATGAACGTCGCCTGCGGCGGCAGTCTGTTTCAAGACATCTCATCCCAAATCTCGAAACCGCTCCAACATCGGCAACGGACCTCTGCGACAAATCTCAGTCACACTGTCACAGTCACATCCGGCAGCCTACTCCGCCGCATCGTACGATCGGTGGCGATGCGGGTGAATAGCTCACACCATCAATCGGTCAACGCCGTCGCGCCGTCATTGATCGCCAGCGCCCTAGCTCCCGATGGTATCGTGGAGGCGATCGAATCTCCGAACCACCGCTTCTTTCTCGGCATCCAGTGGCATCCGGAATATCTCTTTGAACGGCACCCTCTCCACCGGCGATTGTTCGAGGCCTTTCTGCGCGCCGCCCGCGCCACAGACCGTGGCGCATGAAGTACGAGACGCGAGTGATGCGCGACGAGCGAGAAAGGCGGGACGGGCGAGATGGGCGGAAGCATCGTGTCAGGCATGAGCCAACGTGTGATGATCGAGGTTCGACGTTCCGAAAACCTCGAACTTCTGACCTCGAACCGTCGTCCATCCCGTCTCGCGCGTCCCGCCAGTCTCGCTCGGCTCTCCTATGGAGATGGAACAGGAGATCGTTGACCCGACAGTGCCTTTCGTTATCCCTGCGGCCAGAGGAGGTACGATGATCAGGCGACTCTTCCGGACCAAGTCCATTGAACAAATCCTCGCAGACGCAGATCATCCGGATCATCGTTTGAAAAAAACCCTCACGGCCTGGGATCTGACCGCGCTCGGCATCGGCGCGATCATCGGCACCGGCATCTTTGTCCTGATCGGTACCGCCATCGTCGGCGATGCCCACCGGCCAGGGGCAGGGCCTGGAATCGTTCTGTCCTTCGTGCTTTCCGGTCTGACCTGCGCCTTCGCGGCACTCTGCTATGCAGAGTTTTCCACCATGATTCCAGCAGCCGGCTCTGCCTATACCTACTCGTATGCCACGTTGGGAGAATTCCTCGCCTGGATCACCGGCTGGAACTTGATTCTTGAATACGGTGTAGCCTGTGTTGCCGTCGCCATCGGGTGGTCAGGCTATTTCAATAATTTGCTCAGATTGGCCGGGATCGAATTGCCGCACTGGGCGACGCATCCACCCGGCGGCCCTGACGGGGGCGTGGCAAACTTCCCCGCTGCTATTATCGTGTTACTCGTCACCATCATCCTCGTCATTGGGATCAAAGAAAGCGCCCGCGCAACCGGCATCATTGTGTGCTTGAAGCTCGCGGTCATCCTCTTCTTCATTGCCGTAGGAACGCCGGCCGTAAATACTGACAACTGGACGCCCTTCATGCCACAGGGATTTGCCGGCGTCGGTGCCGCAGCGGCGATCGTGTTTTTCGCCTATATCGGATTCGACGCCATCTCGACGACCGCCGAGGAAGCGAAAAACCCTCAGCGGGATCTGCCGATCGCGATCATCGCCTCACTCAGCATCTGCACCGTCCTCTACATTGCCGTGGCCGCCGTTCTGACCGGCTTAATCCCCTCTGCACAGATCGACATCCATGCGCCGGTAGCCGAAGCGCTGCGTATGGTGGGCTTCAAGTGGGGAGCGGCGATTGTGGCGATTGGGGCCGTGGCCGGCATTACCAGCGTACTCGTCGTGATGATGCTGGGTCAGATCCGGGTATTCTTTGCCATGTCGCGCGACCACCTCTTGAGCCCCTGGTTGTCAACCGTGCATCCGCGCTATGGCACGCCTCACTATGCCACCATTCTCACCGGCATCGGTGTGGCCACGCTCGCTGCCCTGATTCCCATCGGC
>JANYEF010000141.1 GCA_025363325.1 Nitrospira sp.
TGGGCCCCATGGGAGAAGCGGGCGCCTCGGCGCCCGTAAGGCGAGCGGGTGAGATGGAAGGCATGTCCGCAGCGCCGTCCGGAGCTGTAGTGGTTCCGGCTGTGATGAGACAGTTGATCGGGGTCCGAAGCGCGCCAGCCGGTGTCGCTGTACTAGGGCAAGAGATTCGTGCGGTCGGCACGGTTGGCTACGACGAACGTGGGCTCACTCAGGTCACAGTCAAAACCTCCGGTTGGGTGCGAGAGGTCTTGGTCGATTCGATCGGTCGCCTGGTACGCAAAGGCGAGCCCCTCTTCACCCTCTACTCACCGGACCTCTTGGCCACGCAGGACGAGTATCTCCTCGCCTTGAGAACGCAGGGCCAACTGGCCACGAGCCCTCTTGATGAAATCAAAACCAACGCGGCGTCCCTCGTGGCCAGCACGCGGGAGCGCCTGCGATTGTGGGATGTGACAGATGCGCAAATTGCCACGCTGGAACGTCGAGGTAAAGCGGAGCCGGTGCTCACGGTCTATGCCCCGTCCTCTGGGACCGTCCTGAAGCGAGAGGCCTTACCAGGAAAATATGTAGAACCAGGCACGACACTCTATGAGGTGGCGGATCTCTCCACGGTTTGGATCTCTGCCGACATCTATGAGTCCGAGGTCGCGGCGGTGACACTCAACCAGACAGCCTCTGCCACGTTCGCTGCGTATCCAGGAGAAACGTTTCGAGGCACGGTCTCGTACGTCTACCCCACGCTGAATGCCGAGGCCCGCACCGTGCGGGTGCGGTTGGAATTGCCGAATCCAGGACTGAAGCTGAAGCCGGGCATGTACGGGAACGTGACCGTGCAAACGGACGCGGTCAACACCTTAGTGGTGCCGAAAGAAGCCGTGCTGGACACAGGACTTCGCCAACTCGTGTTCTTGGATCGTGGCGAAGGAGCCTATGTGCCGTATCCGGTCAAGCTTGGGCGTCGGAGTCAGGACTCCGTTGAAGTGCTGGAGGGACTCAAGGAAGGAGACCGGATCGTGACCTCGGCCAATTTCCTGTTGGACGCGGAGAGTAAGTTGGCCTCAGCGTCGAGCATGCAGGCCATGATGGGCCGGATCGGCATGGGCGATTGGCAGATGCGTGGCGCGCACGAGGGCAAGATGGAAGGGATGGACATGGGCGATATGAAAGGTATGGAGGGAATGCAAGGCATGAAGGGTATGCCGATGGGGGACATGAAGGGGATGGAAGGCATGAAGGGAATGGAAGGGATGAAAGGCATGGAGGGGATGAAAGGACCATCCGTTCCAGAGACGCGTAAGGTCGCTGGATTATCCCTCGCCTTAACGACGGCGCCGGAAAAGCCCAAGGCAGGTAATGTGCTGCTCCAGCTCACGCTCACAGATCAGGCCGGCAAGCCAGTGACCAATGCGCAAGTCCTGTTCGTCTATACGATGCCGATGCCGGGCATGACCGACTCCAAAGTGACGGCTCGCCACACCAAGGATGGGCTCTACGAAGGTACGGTGCTGTTCGGCATGGGCGGCACCTGGCTGGTGACGGTCAACATCCAGGTACCAGGGCGACCGCCCATTGCCGAAAAGTATCAGTTCTCGGTCGCTGGCGGAGGCATGTAATCCATCATGATCGCGCGACTCATTGAAGGAAGTGCCCGCAATCCGATTCTGGTCATCCTTTTGGTCTTGCTGTTGGCAGCCGGGGGCCTGTGGGCGGGATTTCAGGTTCCGCTGGATGCAATTCCTGATCTGTCCGATGTCCAGGTGATCATCTACACCGAGTGGGAGGGGCGCAGTCCCACGTTGATTGAAGACCAGATCACGTATCCGATCGTCACATCCCTGCTTGCCGGTCCGAAAGTCAAGCGAGTGCGGGGGGTCTCAGAATACGGGGTCTCCTATGTGTATGTGATCTTCGAAGACCGGACGGACTTGTACTGGGCAAGGAGTCGTGTGCTGGAATACATGCAGAAGCTGACTGGGAAGTTGCCCTCAGGAGTCGCACCGACTCTCGGTCCTGACGCGACCGGCGTCGGATGGGTGTATCAGTATGCACTGGTCGATGAGTCTGGCGCACATGACTTGGCGCAGCTCCGCAGCCTTCAGGATTGGTACCTGCGCTTCCAATTAGAAAGTGTGCCCGGCGTGGCAGAAGTGTCGGCAGTCGGCGGGTTCGTCAAGCAGTATCAAATCGAAGTGGACCCGAACACGTTGGCCGCCTACCGGTTACCGATCAAGACGATCATCGACGCGGTTCGGAATAGCAATGCGGAAGTGAGCGGCCGTGTCTTAGAAATGGCCGGCACGGAATACGTGATTCGAGCGAGAGGCTACCTGCGCTCGATTGAGGATATTGAGCTGATCCCCGTCGGGACGGATGGCCGCGGCACGCCCATCTTGATTCGGGATATCGCCCATGTCCACGTCGGGCCGGACCAGCGTCGGGGCGTTGCCGAGTTGGACGGCAAGGGCCAGACGGTCGGAGGCATCGTGATCATGCGGGCCGGAGAGAACGCGCTCGCCGTGATCGAGCGGATCAAATCAAAGCTGGCGGAAATCACGCCGGCCCTGCCGAAAGGCGTCCACATCGTTCCCACCTACGACCGGTCCGATCTCATTCATCGGGCCATTGCCGTGCTCCGCGAGAAGCTCGTGGAGGAGAGCATCATCGTCAGCCTGGTTGCGGTGGTCTTTCTGTTTCACCTGCGCAGCGCCCTGGTGGCGATTCTCATCCTGCCCGTGGCCGTGCTGCTCGCCTTCATCCCGATGGCCTACTTGAATATCACGTCCAGCATCATGTCGCTTGGTGGGATCGCCATTGCCATCGGCGCGATGGTGGACGCCGCCATCGTCATGGTGGAGAACGCGCATAAGCGGCTGGAACAAGCTCCAAATGGAGACCGGGTTGAGACCATCATCGCGGCGGCCAAAGAAGTCGGCCGTCCCTTGTTCTTCTCGTTGCTGGTGATCGCCGTGGCATTCCTGCCGATCTTCGCGCTGGAATCGCAGGAGGGGCGGCTGTTCACGCCGCTGGCCTACACCAAGACGTTTGCCATGCTCTTTTCTACCGCGCTCTCGGTGACGTTGGCTCCTGTACTGATGGTCCTTCTTATCCGGGGGCGCATCCGAGCAGAAGCCAAGAACCCGTTGAACAGGCTGCTGATCGCGCTGTATCGGCCCATCCTCTCCGGCGCGCTACGCGTCCGGTGGCTGACGCTCGGACTGGCGGTGGTGGTCGTGGGATTCACGGCGCCGATCTTTTCCCGCCTCGGCGCGGAATTTATGCCGCCGCTGAACGAGGGGACCATCCTCTACATGCCGACCACCGTTCCCGGTCTTTCGATTCCTGAATCGGCCAAGGTCTTGCAGGTCCAGGATCAGTTGCTCACGACCTTCCCGGAAGTGGAACGAGTGTTCGGAAAAATGGGGAAGGCCCCGACGGCCACCGATCCAGCGTTTGTCGGAATGGCCGAAATCACGGTCACCCTCAAACCGGAAGCGCAATGGCGGCCTGGCATGACCTGGGACCGGTTATTGGATGAGATGGATGCCAAGCTGCGCATTCCTGGATTTCCGAACATCTGGTGGATGCCGATTCAGACTCGCACCGAGATGATCACGACCGGCGTGCGCAGCCCGGTCGGCATCAAAGTCCTGGGGCCGGATCTGAAGACCATTGAGAAAATCGGTTTGGAGATCGAGCAAGTCTTGGCAAACGTGCCGGGCACGAAAAGCGCCTTTGCCGAACGGCTGAATGAAGGCTATTACCTCGACATGATCGTGAACCGACGAGAAGCGGCCCGTTATGGTCTGACGGTGGGAGACGTGCAAGCGGTGATCACCACAGCCATTGGGGGAGAAACCGTGACGACCATGGTCGAAGGGCGGGAGCGGTATCCCGTCAATGTGCGCTACAAGCGCGAGCTGCGCGATGACCCCGACCGGCTCAAGAGGGTGCTGGTTCCTACGCCGAGCGGGGCGCAGATTCCGCTCGGACAAATTGCAGATCTCGTCATCACTCAGGGGCCGCCGTCGATCGCGGATGAGGCGGGATCGCTGGCCGGTTTGGTCTCGGTCGCGGTCAGCGGCCGCGATCTTCGCGGCTACGTCGAAGACGCCCAGCGTGCGGTGCGAGAACGAGTCGTTCTGCCTGCCGGGTATCGGCTGGTCTGGGCCGGTCAGTACGAGCATTTAGTGCGGGCCGAAGAGCGGTTAAAGCTGGTCGTCCCCGTCACCATTGGGATCATTCTCTTGCTGCTCTATCTCAACTTCGGCTCGCTAGCGAAATCGCTGATCGTGCTCCTGTCCGTCCCCTTCGCTGCGATCGGGGCTATCTGGTATCTCGACTATCTGGGCTACAACATGAGCGTGGCGGTCTGGGTGGGCATCATCGCCCTAGCCGGTGTAGCGGCGGAGACTGGCGTGGTCATGCTCGTCTATCTCGACGAAGTCTATGAGCGGCGAGTGCGCGAAGGCCGCATGACGACGGCTCACGACCTCCGCGATGCCATCATGGAAGGCGCGGTCCAGCGGGTGCGGCCCAAAATGATGACCGTCGCGGCGATTATCGGAGGATTGCTCCCGATCATGTGGACCACCAGCACGGGCGCCGACGTGATGAAACGAATCGCCGCGCCGATGATCGGTGG
>JANYEF010000160.1 GCA_025363325.1 Nitrospira sp.
TGTGATCCTTGCAGACGCACGCGCCTAGTCGGGGCGTATGGCCTGGCGGCCCGACGAAGGCGGGAGAATGATCTGCGATGAACATGGCTTATCGTCTGTTTGAGTGGAAATGACTGATGTATTGAGAAAAGCCATAAGGACTTCACAGAGGGAAGATAGAGATGCGCTATCAAACTGGCAGTAGTTTTTCCACTCATTCAGTGGAGACGAGGACGGACTTGCAACCCCTCGGCTATCACCCAACAAACCCGATACCGATGCCAACCCTGTCTTCGAAGCCAGGGTCTGGCAGACCTACAAGGAAGATGTCTATGAGAATCGTAGCCACAACGATTTGTGCTCTCGCCTTAACTGGTTGTGCCTCCAACCTCCCCTACACAATCGCCATCGGCAATCCGAACGAGGGCACGGGCCTGGTCAGCCCAAAAGAATGCGTCCTCCGCCTCGACGACATTGTTGGACAGATCGCTTCGGATTACTCGTCCTCCAAGTTGGACAACGTCAAATTTCTTCAGGTAGCGCTTGAGAAGAAGCTTCACGAGGACAGCGAGGTATTGAAAGGTTGTAAAAACAACAATAATACCCAGGTGGAACAAAAAGGCTATCATCCCATCGAAGAGGTCGCGAAGAAATGGCTAACTTCCTACGCCCTAGATGCCACCGATCCAGATCAAGCATTGGACCGTTTCCGAGAGTATGTGCGTTCTGCTCAGCTCGTGGAGAATCTGGCTAAACAAAAAATCAAACCGGAGGAAAATGAGTCTAACTTTACCGAGGAGGGCTTCGAGGCTCAGTCACAATGGTGCGGAACAGCCTTGCCAACGAAATCCTCCTGCGACAAGGAGCGATCGCTTTACCATGTGGAGACCGTGCTCATTGCTTCTCTAGACCCAGGAGAAACCGCCAAAGACCTGTACAAACATCTCCTCTCCGATATTGTGCAAGTCGAGAGAGCGGGGACCAAACGAAACCAGCGCTACTTTGTGCTCGGCTATGAAATCCCATGGGACAAGGAACGGACGCTCGTCCGCTATGGGGTGACGTTTTACTTCAGGCAGACTGAGCCGGAGAATGGGAAAGCTCTCTCTGAAGAGAAATACCCGGTTAAATTGATCGGCTATGATCTGACCTATGCGAACGAGGCGACCCCTGCACCTGACACCCACAAACTTTTAGTAAAGGGGCTATCGACGACATGGGGAATTACTGTGTTGCGCAGCACCGGCTACCCTTTCTCCTTTGTAATCGGGCTGAAAAATGCTGCGTTTGAGATCGCAAAGGTGCCCTTCAGCACAATCGCCGGCCTCCTCATTGGACGCGATGGCTATAACTATCCGGCAGAAAACCTCAGGACAGCCCGTGACGCCTTCTACGTGGAGGCCTTCACACTTCCCCAATCCCCATGGGGGGCTGTGTCGGGACTCTATCGCCTTCTCACTGAAACGCCGCTGGTGGGACAGTTATTCCAATACAATTATGGAATGGACCACTCGGAACGGGACGTTCTCTTTGAGACCACACCGCGAAAGATCTTCTTGTCCCGTGGCATTTACGGCGGGAACAAATGGGGCCAGGACACAGGACTCTGGACCCTCTTTGCTCGACAAAGTTATCCCACCTACGATGTTTATAGTCCGCCCTATCGACATGGCACGGCTATCGATGTTTTCTGGTCCATGTTCAACCTGTCACATGGCCCGGCCTACAATGAAGCCCGGTATGTCATGGACTATGCGGCGCCCGACGACCGTCTGTATCTAGTAGGCCATAGTGGTGGCGTGCAGCGGAGTGTCGCAGCATCGCGAATTCTCTCGAATCTTGGATACAAGGTGATCAAAGTGGTGGGAATCGCAGGGCCCAGCATTGGGCAGGCTGTGGTCGACACACGCTACCCCGAGGCATTCAAGGAGTATCTCAATACCGGAAAAGGAGCCAATCAGGATATCACATCAAAAATCGGAAATGTTGCCGGTGCCTTCACGACGCTCCTCGACTACAGCGTCATCGTCCCACTGAAATACACACTTGGCTCACTTGGAGGCCTCGTCATCGGGGATCGCGAAGGCGCATATCTGATCGCTGATCGATTCGGTTTTTCAAATGCCACGATCGTGGAGGTGGAACGAAAGCCTTCGAGCCAGCATCAGACGCCGATGCGATTGTCATTCACTGACCGGTTGGTCTTTGATGCCTATATTCGCAACGAGTTTTCCACTGCAGACCGAGAGGATCTCGAACGAGAGGATCTCCCGCATGAAATGGATCGCCCTAATGCATTCCCATGGGAACGGTAAGGACAATGCGTGGGGGCACCATGCATCCTGTTCCTGTCAAATGGGGCCCAAGAGCGATCCGATGGCTGTGGTGGATGCCAATTTCCGCGTGTATGGGACGACCAACTTACGGGTAGTGGATGCATCGATTTTCCCACGCATCCCAGGGTTTTTTATCGTGACATCTGTCTATATGATTAGTGAGAAGGCGAGCGATGTGATCCTTGCAGACGCACAGGCCTAGTCGGAGAGTATTTCGATGTCTGATGGCAATAAACCAGGGTCTCCTAAGACAAGAGGTCGAGTACCGTCCTGCAAGGACCGCGGGGGCACGGCTCAACAGAAAGGATCTTGCTACTCTGTGACTGTCAAGGCAGACCTAAGAAGGAGGGTTGGACGCTATGATCTCAATTCGTTGGTTTGGGATAAGAGAGGTGATGTTCCTGTGTGTGCTGGCAGCCGTCGGCTGCAGCCATATAGCGCAGCCGGGTCATGTCTTCGATGAAGCCAAGCAGGTCGGTCGCACCGTCCATTCCTTCCCTGCTGCCGGCGAAGATTATTTCCGTAACATGGATGGCGGAATTGCGCTTACGCCGGAAGAAGTCAAAGGACGTAACACGTGGATAGTTTGGACTGGTGGCAATGACCGCTTATGGGACAAACTCTCCTCACTCAGTTTTGGCACACTCGACTTTCTGAAGATTCTCTCATCCCATCCAAGTCTGAAGAACTTCAGCCGCGATAATCGCTGGTACTACTTCGGCCTGGTAAATGAACCGTGTTTTGAAAGGCCCGTCGGCCCAGACCCCCAACGATTCGGCTTATGGTTGGACAAGCGTCGCGCGAACTGTACGCCAGACCCATTCGAGAATGAGCAGAAATACCCCGGCGTGAAGATTGGCGCCCGTGGAAAGAACGTGTCGGCGGGCTCTTACTACGGATATGCCACCGGCATTGTCGGTCTCCGACTCTTTCCCAACCCCGCCTTCGACGAAGCGGCAGCGAAGAAATGGGACCCTGTGCGGTACTACGAGGACCCCACCTACTACGATTCCAAAGACCTCGTGAAACCATATCGCGTTGGCATGTCCTGCGGCTTCTGCCATGTCGGCCCTAATCCCACTCACCCGCCGTCCGACCCGGAACGGCCTGAGTGGGAGCATCTGAGCTCCAATGTTGGTGCGCAATATTTCTGGCTTGATCGCATCTTTAGCTGGACGGCTGACGCCAAGAGTTTCCCGGTCCAACTTTTTCATACGTCACGGCCCGGCACAATAGACACGTCTCTCATTTCCACTGACAACATTAACAACCCACGAACGATGAACGCGGTGTACAGTCTCGGCTCCCGCCTTCAGATGGCCAAACGGTGGGGCAAGGAGACGCTTGCGGGCGGCAACCTGAACAATAAGCAATTCAACGATTTTGTGAAAGAAGGACCGCTCACGCAGTTCTTCCTGGCTCCAGATACCGTGTGGTCGCCACGTGTTTTGAAAGACGGGTCAGACTCCGTCGGCGCACTAGGCGCGTTGAATCGTGTCTATCTGAATATCGGGCTTTTCAGCGAGGAATGGTTGCTACACTTCAATCCGTTGATCGGAGGGAAACCCACGACGTCGATCGAAATTGACGTGGCTCGAAAGAATTCCGCTTACTGGGAAGCAACGGAGCAGCAAACGCCAGATCTGGCGCTCTTCTTCCTGAAAAGTACGAACCCCCATCGACTCGCAGATGCGCCGGGAGGTAAGGCCTATCTCAGGGCGGATCACCAAAAGCTTCTCCAAGGGAAGCTCGTCTTCGCCGAGCGCTGCGCCGGCTGTCACTCGAGCAAACTTCCTGACCCTCCACCCGCTCTCGCACCCAGCCTCGACCAAGGGGGGTGCGCGGGCTCCAAGTATCTCGACTGCTGGAATACCTATTGGAACTGGACCAAGACGGACGACTTCAAAAAGGAGATGAGGGAAATTGTCCTGGCCAAGGACTTCCTCGACGGCAACTTCCTCTCCAGTGAATTGCGCGTTCCCGTCACACTCCTTGAGACGAATGCGTGCAGCCCACTGGCGACCAACGCCATCGCCGGCAACATCTGGGACAACTTCTCGTCCCAGACCTACAAAGATCTACCGTCCGTGGGGACCATCACCTTCTACGATCCCTTTCGAGGCGAGGCGAAACCGTACACAATGCCGGCCGGCGGCCGAGGGTACACACGTCCCGCGTCGCTCATTAGTCTATGGTCCACCGCTCCATTCCTCCTAAACAACAGCGTGGGGAGGTTTGATCCCAGGCCTTCCGTTGAAGGGCGGATGAATTCATTCGAGAATTCAATTGAACAAATGCTCTGGCCGGAAAAGCGGGACAAGGACGAAGTGCTTGGCGACAAGGTTCCCGGCCGTATCGACCGTACAACCGAGCAAAGCTATATTACCATTCCTGCCGGGTATCTTCCTGACACCTTCAGCGGGCTCCTGGGTTTCTGGCAACGTGTCCTCCCTTGGATTTTTGGCGAGGAGGGCGTTGAGATCGGGCCAATCCCCAAAGGCACTCCGGTCAACCTCCTTGCGAATCTGAACCTATTGTCAGAGACCACAAATCCGGGAGAACGTCTCAAGCACGATGTCAAAGTCGTAGATCTTCTGATCAAAGTTAAACATGCGCTGAAACAGTTGCCAAAGGATGCGACAGATGAAGAGGCGAGAGCCGTCTTTTCAAAGGCAGCAAGCGAGATGTTTGATCTCAGCAAATGCCCAGATTTCATCGTGAATCGCGGGCACTACTTCGGAACCAGTTTCTTCAAAGGAGAGCCTGGACTGAGCGATGACGACAAATGGGCACTCATCGAGTTTGTGAAAACATTCTAGCAATCTGCGCAAAAATGCGGGCTGAAGAAGACCAATGCGCGACAATCGCCTGAGCCGTCGGATCCACCGGACGGTGGCTCACCTTGGTACTCGCCTGATCTGTCCCAAGGAAATTATCATCGTTCCAATTCATCGAAGGTCGAATCGGTCGAGGAACAAACCCGCCGCCGCAATTGGGACAGACATTTCCCAGAACCTGTTCGACACAGGCCACGCAGAACGTGCACTCATACGAGCAGATGCGCGCCTCAAGCGACTCCTGCGGCAGCGCCCTGTTGCAATGCTCGCAGGTCGGTCTGAGTTCAAGTATGGTGCCCTCGACGTGAAGCTACCTATAATGGGCAATCAATGGTTTCTGGAGCTTTTCTCATCTCGTACTCGATCAGGGCCTGTGTTGCAAGACGCCTAGCGTTCTCGAGCAAAGCGCTCAAGAGCTTCCGTTTGAGAAGGATGCTCCGGAAAGCGATGCCGCGCATATTCGGGAATGTACTCATCACGGACCCGCGAGATGGCGGCCGCCGCCGACAGCCCGGTGTCTTGCCGAATAAGCCACGCCGCCAGGACGGTTCCGGTGCGTCCGATGCCGGCAAAGCAATGTACCAGAACCCCGCGACTCCGCTCGAGCTGAGTTTCGATGAACGCGAGAACGATGCCGAGATCCGGTGGAGGACGGAAATTGGGAGTCTCTACGAAGAGATATTGGAACCCGAGTTCCGCTGGGTTCGGCTCAATGGGCTTCTCGAAGAGCGTGATGATGGCACCGACACCTTGCGCACGAAGGAACGGCGCAGTTGCGACGAGTCCACCGGACAGATCGGGATGCGGTGCCCCGGCGATTCTCCTGGGCACCAGCCACTTGAAGCGCGGATACTCAAGATTCGCACCAGCGCTCAATGGCTCGCCTTCATTTATCATATCTATTGTTTGAGTTAGACGTCATTCTCTGCACGCGCCTACGCATCAATTTGCACGTGCCTGTTACTAGAAACCGGCGGCCTTCATCTCCGACGCCGTGCGTTCCCACCAGGGTTTCTCAAAGTAGAACTGCGCCTTAGTCTCGTCAGCGTAGTAGAAATTGTGCTGAAAGTAGCTGTAGACCGCGTCCTTGAACAGCGGGTCGCGGATCACGAAGGCCTTGCGATCCTCGTATTGTTCCAGGAGTTTGCGGTAGGCGTCGATGGGCTCCATGCCGGCTTGCTGAAAGATGAGGCGTCCGCCGAATTCGCGGTGCAACGCCTGGTTGATCTTCCAACTTTTGACCGAGTATTTCGCTACCCCCTGTTCCGCCTCCTGCCAGTCCTTCTCGCGCGCCGGGTCGGCGCGTTCCTGCGCCTCGCGTGCGTCGTGCTCCTGAATCAAATTGAGGTTGTCGAGATGCTGTTGCGCTTGCTTGCGCCGCGCGTCACTCAATCCGGGGGATATCAATTCCTGCGTGAGAGGTGTGCGCTCCTTATCGCGTTTTACCCTGAGCTCTTCCCCCAGGCGGCGGCTGTTCCGGATGCTTGAGTCGATCTCAGCGGGTGTCGGCTCGATACGGCGCTGTTTAGCGTAATCCTCCAATACTGCCGTCCACACCAAGCCGCGCAACTTTTCCTGATGCATCCGCTTGATCGTCTCGTCATCGATAGCCGACGCCTTGGCCTCGTTCGGTACGTTGCCAGTATCTAAGTCCCGGAGCGTAATGGAACGGCCGAGCACCACAGCGACGACCGTTTGCGAACCCTGATCGCCCGCGTGAGCGACTGACATCGCCAGCACGAATGCAGACACCATGGAGAGGCACCGCAAATAGCTATGCATTTCATGACCTCCCAAAGATTGGCAATGGAATTACGCTATTCGTTGGCCACGCCACGCCAGGAGGTGTTGTCTAACAATGATGAGATGGATCCGCATAAGATGCAGATATTCAATCTCCTATCCGTATAATAGACCGTCGATTTTCCTGAAAATACAAGACAATCGGTGGAATCTCAATCAGATGCGGTTCATGTGGTCATTGATTACGGCATCTTATGCGGATCGACATAACATACCCTCCTTGAATGGGTTCAAAGATCGTCCACCGGACTGCGAACACACGCCGGGCCGCGGTTGAGGACATGCGTATAAATCATCGTCGTCTTGACGACGCTATGGCCCAAGAAATCAATGGTTCCTGGAACCTTTTACTTTGTGCAAAGTTGTCAATTACGGCTCTTCCACATATCAGGTTCTCGGTGCAGGTGCAGAACCGCCAGAATTCTGATGTCCTCTGACTCTGCGAAGAAATACACGCCGTAAGGGAAATGGTTGAGGAGCGCACGGTGAACGTCGCCTTCCACAGGCGGGAATTGTCGAGGGTTGTCCTTGATACGTCGGAATACCAGATCGAGTTCGTCGAGGAACCGCACGCCCAAACCAGACCGTTGGTCTTCGTACCACACGGTGGCAGCTTGGATGTCGAGGTCAGACTGAAGTTGGACAACGAGCCGCCGTGCCATTCGTCAGATCAACGGTCGCGCAACTTGCGCTCGATGTCTGTGCG
This sequence comes from Nitrospira sp., assembly GCA_025363325.1. Classification (GTDB taxonomy): domain Bacteria; phylum Nitrospirota; class Nitrospiria; order Nitrospirales; family Nitrospiraceae; genus Palsa-1315. Next base: position 7,662 of record JANYEF010000160.1, read on the forward strand.
GACGTCTGTCCAGAGTCGGCCAGCGCTAGGGTTCGCAGTGTACGCTGCCAGGCGCTCGCGAATGATCTGCCGGTGCCACTCGGGCACGGGAACTTGCTCAGCGGTTGCAGCGATCCTATCCCAGAGAGATTGCACGAAATCAATCTGCGCATCGACCGAAAGATCGTCGAACCCTGGAGGAGGAATGGGGACCATCTTAGACATGAGAAGAACTCCTACGAGCGGGAGTATATCGCAAACCGGAGGTCAAGAGAAGCGGACAAGTAAGACCCGATAGTGGCAATCAATGGTTCCTGGAACCTTTTTCATCTTCGCATAAGATGCGGATCTTCAATTTCCTATCCGTGTAATACACCGTCGATTTCCCTGAAAATACAAGACAATCGGTGGAGTCTCAATCAGATGTGGTTTATGTGGCCGATGATTACGGCATCGTATGCGGATCGAAATATCACACCCTCCTTGAATGGGCTCAAAGAAGGTCCATCGGAACAATCACTGGCTCCTGGAACATTTTTCAGTTCTTAGTATCCCCCCGTAGCAACCCCATTCATGTGTGCTGCCACTGAAACCGAAAGTAAATAAAATGCTGCTCGGATTGCCAAGGCGTCATGTGGGTCTCTCGGCGAACCTCCTGAAGCTGAAGCTCCGCACCCAATTCAGCAAGAATGGACGGCTCATCGTAGTGCACAACATCAAGGCCGCTGCACTTCGGCGGGCCGTCCAGTGCGAACGTAGACAGCACAACTGTGCCGCCCGGTTGCAAAGTCCGTCGCAGCGTTGCCACGTATCCTCGACGGTCCTCCGCTGCCGTCAGGAAGTGAAACACAGCTCGATCATGCCACAGATCGAAACGATGCGGCGGCTGGAACGATGTCACGTCTGCCTCGAACCACTCGACTCTGTCTGCGCGTGCACCAAGCCGCATGCGACTATGGCTCAATGCAACACCGGACAGATCGAGCACCGCAAGCCGCGTGTGACCATCATCCAGCAGGAAATCAACGAGCGTAGATGCCCCGCCGCCGACGTCGATGATGCCTGCATTCTTGCCTACGCC
>JANYEF010000057.1 GCA_025363325.1 Nitrospira sp.
TCCGATCGCCTCGAAGATCTGTGCGCCGCAGTAGGACTGCACCGTCGAGATGCCCATCTTCGAGAAGATCTTGAGGAGCCCCTTATTGATCGCTTTGATGAACTTGCCTTCCGCAGTCTGCGCATCCAACCCCTCGGGGAAGTAACCATCGCGCTCCAGGTCCACAATCGACTCGAACAGAAGATAGGGATTCACGGTCCCGGCTCCGTAGCCGATCAAACAGGCGAAGTGGTGCACATCGCGGGGCTCACCGGTTTCCACGATGAGGCCGACTTCGGTCCTCGTGCAGTCTCGCACCAGGTGATGGTGGACGGACGCGATACCAAGGAGGCTCGGAATCGGCGCCCAGTCTTCGTTGACACCGCGATCGCTTAGGATCAGAAACTTGTAGCCTTCTTTAATCGCCTGGGATGCCTGCCGGCAGAGATCATCCACTGCTGCCCCGAGCCCCTCAGGCCCCTCGGCCACCCTGAAGAGCATTTTGAGCGTCTTGCTCTTAAAATGCGGATCGGCAATCTCGCGAATCTTTTGGAGATTGGCATTCGTCAGAATCGGCTGTATGACCCGGATGCGGCGGCAGGACTCCGGATGCTCATCCATCAGATTCGGCTTGGGTCCGATGCTGGTCGTCAGCGACATGACCAATTCTTCGCGGATCGGATCGATCGGCGGATTGGTCACCTGAGCAAACAGCTGTTTGAAATACTTGAAGAGGAGTTGCGGCCGATCGGATAGCACCGCCAACGGCGTATCCGTGCCCATCGAAGAGATCGCTTCCTGCCCCTCTATCACCATGGGCATGACGACCATCTTCAACTCTTCGACCGTGTAGCCAAAGGCCTGTTGGCGCTGGCGGATCGTGGCATGGTCCGGCTGCGGCACATTGCTGGGATCGGGCAACTCGTCGAGCGAAATCCGAAATTGGGTGACCCAAGACCGGTAGGGCTTGCGGCTCACGATCTCGGCCTTCACTTCCTCGTCATCGATGATGCGCCCTTGCACGGTATCGACCATGAACATCCGGCCCGGCATAAGACGCCCCTTCTGCCTGATCTTCCGGACATCCATCGGCAGCACACCCGCTTCCGAAGCCAAAATCACCAGGCCATCCGTCGTCACTTGATAGCGACAGGGACGCAGCCCGTTGCGATCGAGCGTGGCGCCGATGAACTTGCCGTCGGTGAAACAGACCGCCGCCGGACCGTCCCAGGGCTCCTGCATCGCCGCGTGGTACTCATAGAACCCCCGCCGATCGAGATCCATTTGCGGATTCGCGACCCAGGGTTCGGGAATCAGCATCATCATCACATGCGGGAGGGAGCGGCCTCCCATGGTCAGGAATTCCACCGCATTGTCCAGACAGGCGGAGTCGCTCTGTTGTTCGGAGACAATCGGATAAAGCTTGGCCAAATCCTGGCCGAACAGTTCGGAGTTGAGCCGGCCTTGCCGGGCACGCATCCAATTCACGTTGCCCTTGAGCGTATTGATCTCACCGTTATGGCAAATATACCGATAGGGATGGGCCAGCGGCCAGGTGGGGAACGTGTTCGTACTGAAGCGGGAATGCACGAGGGCGAGCGCGCTCGTCAGGCGCTCATCCTTTAAATCCTGATAGTACGCAGACATCTGATCCGGGAGCAACAATCCCTTGTACACGATGGTGTTCGCCGACAGGCTTGAGATGTAGAAGTAATGACGCCCCTGAATGGCCGATTCGCGGACAGCATGTTCTACCCGCTTGCGAATGACATAGAGCTTGCGTTCAAACTGCCCTTCATTGAGGACATCACGGGCAATGAAGACCTGCCGCATGTACGGCTCGGTGCTGCGCGCCACCATGCCAATCGCATCGCTCTTGACCGGCACATCGCGCCAACCAAGGAGCCGAGCGCTCTCCTCGCCGATAATTCTGGAAAAGAGTGCCTCACACTGTTGTCGCGCATCGGCCTGGGGAGGGAGAAACACCATCCCGACGCCGTACTCCCCGGCCTGGGGCAAGGACACCCCCGCATCGCCTGCCGCACGCTTGAGGAACTCGTGCGGTACTTGAAGCAGAATCCCGGCTCCATCTCCCGTGCATGAGTCACAGCCCTGCGCCCCCCGGTGACTCAGGCTCTCAAGAATCTGAAGCCCCTGCTGAACAATAGTATGGGATTTCTGGCCCTTGATGTTGACGACAAAGCCGATCCCACAGGAGTCTTTCTCCTGTTCAGGGTCATAGAGGCCTTGCTTCGGCGGAAGCCCAGGAATGTGCATCGTTCGTATCTCGTTAAAATGTAGGCGTGTATGCTACTAGACGGAGGCTACACCAGAGAGGCAATGGGATGGATAACCCCGTCACTCATAAGGCGAATTCCGTTCGTATTCGCTCCGCTTACCTTAATAGAAGCACGATTCTTCTGTCAAGATTGCCTAGGAGCCTGTCCGACATTGACCGTTCTACTACGGCGAACGATCCGCGACCATCTGCGTCGTGCTCGGCCCGAAAAAATCCTCAACGTATTCCAGCGAATACGCCTCCGGTTTTCCCGGGCCTGCGGCCTCACATCTGGCCGCACCTCCTTCGCCTCGTCACGAAGGCAATGTCGGACAGGCTCCTCTTACAGATGACCCAGGCTGGCCTGCCCCCCAAAGGGGTGATTGGCTTGACTTTGTTTCCTCCTCTGCCCTACCATCCGCCGCATGGCTCAAGGCCCAATCACCTCCACGATCAACACCATGGCGGACGTCTGGGAGGCGTACCGCGATGAATTGGAGGGGATGGAACGCCAGGCCCGGACGAACCTCGATTCCAGCGTGACACTCGTCAATACCGTCGCCGCCCACATCCTGAACAGCGGCGGAAAACGAATCCGACCTTTTTTGCTCCTGCTCTCTGCCCGGCTCTGCGGCTATACCGGTCGCGATCATCACCAACTCGCCAGTCTGGTGGAGTTCATTCATACCGCGTCCCTGCTCCACGACGATGTGGTCGACGATGCCGATATCCGCCGCGGCCAGCGAACCGCACGAAAAGTCTGGGGCAACCAGATCAGCATCCTTGTCGGTGACTATCTCTACTCTCAAGCCTTCTGCCGGGTCGTCGAGTTTCGGAACCATGCGATCAACGAAGTGCTCGGCGAGGCTTGCAAGAAGATGGCGGAGGGCGAAGTACTTCAGCTCTATTTCAACGGCAACCCCTCCATGTCGGAGGCGGAGTATCTGAAGATTGTCGAACACAAAACGGCCGGCTTGATCGCCGCCTCTTGCCGCATGGGCGCCATTCTCGCCGACGCCTCAGAGGCCCAGCAGGATGCGCTCTTCCGGTTCGGTCGACATCTTGGGATCGCCTTCCAAGTGGCCGACGATACGCTCGACTACACCGCCAATGGCGAACACTTAGGCAAGGCACTGGGGCAGGACCTCCGCCAAGGCAAGGCCACGCTGCCGATGTTACATTTGCTGCATCATTGTTCGGAACAGGACCGGCAGATGATCGTCGACCGCATGGAAACCAGAACCCTGACAGAGGAAGACCTCGGTCGGTTCATTCGCTTGATGGAAGAATTGGGTTCGATTACCTATGCCATGGATCGCGCACGATCCTACATCGCCGCGGCCCAACGAGATCTCAACCAGTTC
>JANYEF010000202.1 GCA_025363325.1 Nitrospira sp.
AGCCCCTTCACGCTTCCGACATCGGTCACAATCGCGCCTTTTTTCAAACAGGACGCCCACTCCATCAAGTGCCGGCCATAGGTATCGACCGGCGTCGCCAACACGACCAGATCGGCATCCTTCACTCCCTCTTTGGGGTCGACGACGTAGCGGTCGATCGCGCCCAGCTCGACCGCAGTTTTCAAGTTTTCGACACGCCTCCCAACCCCAATGACCCTTGCCGCCAACCCCTTTCGGCGGAGAATCATACCGAGCGATCCACCGATCAACCCGACTCCGATAATCGTAACCTGGGTGAAATGCAGCGCCATGCTTCAAGCTAGACAGAGGCCGCGCCTCAGTCCTGAGTCCTTCGCGCACAATCCCATTGATTACAGTTCCCGCCCGACCGCCACCGCGATCTTCCGCATGTCCTTCATCAGTTCCTTGAATTGGCTCGGCTTAATGGATTCTTCGCCGTCGCACAGCGCACATTCCGGGTTCGAATGGACTTCGATCAGAATGCCATCCGCCCCCGCGGCCACTGCAGCTTTCGACATCGGTGCCACCAGATCCCACCTGCCGGTGGCATGGCTGGGATCGACGATGACGGGCAAATGCGAAAGATCTTTCAACGTCGGAACCGCAGCGAGATCAAGCGTATTGCGATATTGCGTCTCGAAGGTCCTGATCCCCCGCTCGCACAACATGACGTTCTGATTCCCGCGGGACATGATGTATTCCGCAGACAGGAGGAATTCTTTGATCGTAGCTGAAAGCCCCCGTTTCAACAGCACGGGTTTGTCGTACGCCCCAACCTCTTTGAGGAGTTCAAAGTTCTGCATGTTACGCGCGCCAATCTGGATGATGTCGGCCTTCTCAAGAAACAATTCGATGTCGCGGGTATCCAGTATCTCACTGACCACCGGCAACCCGGTTTGTTTCTTCGCCTCGGCTAGATAATCTAACCCTTCACGCCCTAACCCCTGAAAGGAATAGGGAGATGTGCGTGGCTTGTAGGCCCCGCCGCGCAAAATACTCGCGCCGGCCGCCTTGACCTCGCGGGCAATGCCGACCGTTATTTCGAGCTGTTCCACCGCGCAGGGTCCCGCCATGATGACCAGCTTATTGCCGCCGATCTTCACGCCGCTCACATCGATAATCGTGCCTTCACGCTTAAACTCCCGGCTGACAAGTTTCCAGGGTGCGAGAATCGGCAACACACTTTCAACACCTGGCAGGGCCGTAAGCGGCTGGTTATGCAGTATCCGATCGTCGCCGATGACTCCGATGATCGTCCGTTCCTGACCGGTCGATAGTTGCGACTTCAGCCCCAGTTCGCGAAGCCGATCGATAATGTGGTCGACTTCCCGTTCGCTTGCCTCTGGTTTTAATACAATGATCATGTTGCCCTCACCATGCACTCAATGCGGATGGATCACCCGCTTGAGCGCAGCCAAGAATTCCCTGTTTTCTTCTTCCATACCGATGGTCACTCGAACCATACGCCCCTCAATGTGGCGAACGATGATGCCCTCCCTCAGCATGGCCTCAAACACCGCGCGGCCGTCTCGTCCGACATCGACATACACAAAATTCGCTTCGCTCGGGATCGGCGCAAACCCAAGCGCGGTTAATCCCTTGACCATCTGCTCCATCCCAGCGGCATTCACCGCCCGACTCCGCGCCACATGTTCGTCGTCACCGAGGGCGGCGAGTGCGGCGCACTGCGCCAGGCTATTGGCGTTGAAGGGCGGGCGGACACGGTTCAAGAAATTGGTGATCTCCGCTGTCGCCACGCCGTACCCGATTCGCAATCCTGCGAGGCCATAGATTTTTGAAAATGTCCGCAGCACGATCACATTCCGCCCCTGCTTCACATAGGCCATAGAATCCGGGAACTGCGGACTCCGGACGTACTCGAAATAGGCTTCGTCCAATACCACGACGACATGCGCCGGTACGCGCGAGAGCAAATGTTCGACCTCATCGGCCGACACCATCGTTCCGGTTGGGTTATTGGGGTTACAGAGGAACAGGAGCCTGGTCCGGTCGGTGATGGCAGCCGCCATCGCCTGAAGATCGTGCCGCCACTGCTTCAACGGGACGATGATCGGCCTTCCGTGAGCGGCCGTGACTTCCATCTTGTAAATGACGAACGTCTGATCGGCCATGACCGCTTCATCGCCCTGGGCCAAAAACGTACGGGCGAGCAGCCCCAGAATTTCATCCGATCCATTCCCGAGAATGACCTGATCCAGGGTCACCCTCCAACGATCTGCCAAGGCTTTGCGGAGACGAAACGCCCCACCATCGGGATAGCGATGCAGCGTCGCGGACCCGCCACTCAATGCAGCGAGCGCCTTCGGGGAAGGGC
>JANYEF010000212.1 GCA_025363325.1 Nitrospira sp.
CCAACACAATACAGGACGGCGTGCGAGCCAGGTAGATATGAATCGCTCGGCAGAGATCAGTCGTCATGGCGGGCGCGCTGGAGAGATCCTCAGTCACGCCATCCGGCAGGAGGCCCTCCTGCTTAAGAGCACTAAGGATTCCTGCCTTGTCGCGCTGGCGTTCCTCCCAGGCCCGACGCTGCGTGGCATCATCTGTAAAGGCGCCCAATCCAGCCCGGACTTGCAAGTCCTCGCCGGACCAAAACCCAGTGAGCGTCGGCAGGTCGTGCGTCGTGGCCACAGCCAACGATTGCGCGGGATAGTCCCTGGGCGGCTTCCATGCACCGTCCCCACCACGCTCGAAGTAGAACACACGATATGACAGCACTCTCGCCTTCGCCAACTGCTCTCTGACCCAATCGGGGACCGTGCCGAGGTCTTCTCCGATCACCAAGGTTTTGGACCGGGCACTCTCCAGCGCCACGATCGCCAACAAATCTTCGAAGGGGTACTGCACATACGTGCCCTCGGACGCGGGCCTGCCGCGCGGAATCCAGAAGAGACGGCAGAACGCCATCACATGGTCCAATCGGATGGCCCCGCCGAATCGGAAATTTTTGCGCAACAGCTGGATCATCAGCTCATAGCCGCTGGCGCGCAGGGCGTGAGGGTTGATCGGGGGCAAGCCCCAATTCTGCCCCTCTGGCGCAAACGCGTCCGGCGGGGCGCCGCAGTCGGCTCCGAGCGCCAGCACCGATTGATAGACCCAGGCCTCGGCCCCATTCCGATCAGCTCCAAGAGCCAAGTCATGATACAGCCCGATCGGCATCGCCAGCCGCTCGGACGTCTCTCGAATTTCGTTCAGCTGTTCACTCGCCACCCACTGTATGTATTGAAAAAAACGAATGCGCTTCCGGTGTCGTTTCGCATATTCACGAACTGGCTGGCCTGGCGTCAGAAATTGATTGGGCCAATCGTGCCAGGTGGCCGACTTGGATTGAATCAGCCGGCGTTCTTCCTCCAACGTCTGGAAGGCGGCATACAACTCCAGCGGCGTGCCTTCAGCCTGGATAAACCGCTCCAAGAGAAAGCCGCGCGCCGTGTTCGGTTGGAGATTCGGCTCCTCTCCGCTGTAGTCATCTTTAAGGAATGTGCGGTAGGCCAAATCGAGCATGGTACGCTTGGCGGCCGCAATGGCGTCGTAGTCCACCTGCCGGCTCGCTCGCAGCGCCTGAAGCGTGGCTTGAAACTCGGGAGCACGGAACTGTTGCTGCGCCTCCTCCGACCCATAAAATTCCGGCAGCCGCTCGAGATCGATGTAGAGTTCATTGAGATACAGTCGGCTGTACGGCGCATAGGGACTAATGTGATACGGCGCGGTATTCCGCAGTGCGTGCAGCGGACTGAGTCCGATGACTCCGGCGCCGAGCCCCTTTCCGGCCCACTCCACAATCCGTCCGAGATCGGTAAAGTCGCCGCACCCCCAATTACGATCGGAGGACAATGAATAGAGCTGCAAGGCCAGTCCCCACAACCGTTGGTGCGCCTCGATCAACGGTGGAACATAGCACTGGCGTGGCGCCACGATGACACGCATCGTCCCCACGACCCCCCCGACCAAACCCTCGGCCCGTACCGTCAAACTGTAGTACCCGAGCGAGAGACCACTTGGAGCAGGTATCTCGACACGCACATGCCGTCGACCATTGAGAAAACAGACCTCCACTGCGGAAAGTCCAGGCCCGGCTTGCCCTTCCTGCACCACGGCATTCGCTTCGTCACGGATCTGCCACTCCACTACAACCGATTGCTCTTTTCCATCTTCGAGCACCAGGCAACAGGACACAGAAGATCCCGTCTCGCCGTCACGCAGGATCTGCACCGGATCGCAGGGACGTTGCCACGGCGCCTCATCCCACTCTCGCAGTGCCTGTGTCAGCGATGCGGACGAATCGACCCTAAAGCCCATGGCAGTGAGGATGGCTCGGCGAGTGTCATCAGAGGTGACGTGAAGAGTGCCGGCGATATCGTAATAGTCAGCCGCGATGCCGACACGTTCAGCGAGTCTGGCAAGAAGAGCTTGCTCTGCCTGGTCCTGCATGAACGAGAGTCTGCGTGAAGACAGCCGGCATGTCAAGCTATCCTATTGTTCTTACAGAAGAATTCATCATAATCCTCTTCTCGTGCCCAACGATCTCAGCCAGGTTCCACTCGGCACCAGCTCCTGAGCTTATGAAGGCTGGTAGGAATTGCTCTACCAACGAACCTATCCGAAGAGCCGATTCAGCTAAGACACGCTGGCAGAATATGCCAACTAGCCGAGCAAATGCCCGAGCACGTTCGCTTCTACTCAATTATCTGGAAAGAGATCACCATCCCAGCCTATGCGAACTTTCCCCACGAGTCAGGTCTATTCATGAGTGTCGGCGCGAGGCGTTCGAGACCGAAGCCCGCCGGGTTTTCTCGCAAGTAAGGCCCAGCCGGGATACCCAACCCACGATTTCTTGATACCGGCGCGTTTCGTGATTTGGTCTGAGCGCCGTCACGATCGCCGTTCAGCATCAAGACTTGAAATGCTTGGACCGGCTGGGCACACATGACCAAGGCGGGCTGAGAGAGTCGGCAGACATGATGGTGGACTTCTACGGCGACCAGGGCTTCCTGTTTCACACCGACCGGTTCCCGATCCGCCGCACCGCATGGGCGACGACGTCACGCATCTCGGTGCAACAGCCGTTCTCAAAGTTACGAAGCCTGCGGTAGCCAAGACCTATCGAGTGTGGCTGGTACAACAACTACAATTTCAGAGCCGAATCACTCTGCGATTGCAAGACCTTGTATCTTCAACGCCGCTGACACATTGTTCCATCTGCCTCGATCCCGTAGCGCGTCATCTCGCCATCACCTCCTCTGTAACCGCATCAGTCACGGTCACACGGTGGTGTAAGGGCTGCACCGGTCGATTATTTGCCTCGACGAGCGCCGTGAACTTCTCAATCTGCTCCGCCGAGAGATGGATGGGCGACTGCATCACGATCCACTTCACCCCCTCCGAACAAGGCGGGGTGGTCAGCGAACCGTCGTAACGGTAGCTCTTCTGGCTGTGCGGGAGGAGATCGTCCACATTAACCTGGACATGCTCGAAGTGTGATTCCACCCCCTTTTGTGTTGGAAGGTTCGACCAGATAGGGTCGAAGGCCGCATTGTGTGCGCCTTGCTCGATGAACACGCCGATGACCGCCAGGGCGCCTGACGGAGACTTGTGTACGAAATGCATTTCCATCGGGTAATGCTTGCCATGGACGGTGTGCTCACTCGGACTATGGAAGTGGAACCGGATGAGCTCGTAGCTTGAGTCTCCAATGGTGAGGGTATCGCCCTCCGAATAGTTGATCTGGATGGTGTGGCCGTTGTTGATCTCGTCGGCGACATGCTCGTGATGCACGATCTGCAACTTCGCCGGACTGAATTTCGATCGGAGTTTCGACAGCGACGCCGGAGAGGTCTTTGCGATATCGATAGGCGACTGGCTATGGCCGTCTGCACAGAGCGAAAATTCCTGGTCAAGCTTACCCCAGAACCTAGGGCCCTTTTTGCCTTCGTAGGTCCAGGGATCGCGTCGGAAGGAGGCGCCACGGAACGCGTTTGCCTTACGGGACCGGAAGCTTGCCATCCTCTGCCCAAACCAGAGAACTCAGGAGCGTCATTATCGTCAACACGACTGTGCTCGCAATCGACTTCTTCACGAAAGCCTCCTTTCAGTAATTCTTGTAATTGACGAGATCGCACTGAAGGACGATGTTCAGCCTGAAGACATCCCCTGCCGGACTACCTTTTTGCTGATGCTGCCCCCAGAAGAATGACGCGCCTATGGCGAAACAGACCCCGGGCCTATACGTTAGATTTACTTCAGAATATTGAGCCTTATTGAACAGAATGATCTGATCGCTACCAGTCTGAGCCTGATCGGTTGGATTGACCTTTAGAAAGCCATCGGTGGAGATCGAACGCCACCGCTCAGACCAGATACTGTTGGTGGGTCACATACCCGCCATTCATCGAAGCTCCAGGACATTTCTGGCAGCGACCTTCCCAACATCGATCATTCATGCTTCACGGTTCGTTCTGAACTTGCTCAGACGCATCGTCAACTATCCTGGTCCGGGCCCCAGAGGTCACTTGGCAAAATACTGCTTTGCTGCAAGCAGTATAGTCAACGCACGCTGGCCTATCCCGATACGCCTGAATACTGGCAGAGGCATCTTTGTCGATGGATTGGTAATTCCGTTACTCACTCTCCGTGCGCCTCTCCCCTCGGCAACAACGTCGCCACGCACATTACTGTACACAATCTCCAGCCTCTCCCGTCCATCTGTCTCTCACTTTCACATCGATCCTCGCCAACAGGATGCTCAAAACGTCTGCCAGCATCATGTCACAATTCAATAACCCTCAGTATCCCTTCGCTCAAAACAGGTAGATGACATGGAATGCCAGCGTTTCCTGATGATTCGTCGGCCGTTGGCCATACAGGAACACATTCTGGCCGGACTTGTCATACCGGAACTCCGCCCTCGTAATGAGTGACGGGGCCGGCTTGTACTGGAATGTAAAGGTGCCCTCCCAAAGGGTCTGACGAGTTCCCCTACCGGTTGCAGTATTAAAAGCACCATCGAGAGGTGCAAAACCAACGGCGCCTGGGAACGTCGCACAGGTATCGGCACCACCGTTGACATTCGTGCCTCCAATACAGGTCCGGGCGCCACCGGCATCTTCGAAGATCTCTCCACGCATCCGGTAGCTGAATGCATGGGGTTGCTGTTGATCGTTGAAGTCATGCGTGTAATAGGCCAGAAACGCATTCCAGCGGGCATTATGGGACTTACTTTGTTCGCTGGCATTCCCCTCGTTCCCATAGTAGGGCTCTAGAACGATAGTATCTTTGTCGGTCGGCTTGATCGTGATGACCGCCCCCACCACAGTCCGCTTGGCCGAAGGATCGCACCTCGTTGCACCGTTCACACAAACACCGACGCCGGCCTGACCGTCAATCGCATTCCCATTCGACTGTTCGGATCCGTAAGTCCCATAGATGCTGACCCCAAACTTCTCGTGCGGGGTCAGGGCTACGAGGTACTCGAATGTTTTGCTCCTGTTGTCATCCTCAATGTTGTCCCAGCCATTATTGACTCCCATGGACAGGGTAGCCCATGACGTAAAGGGATAGATGAAGCGGATGCCGGTCACCGCAAACGGTTGTGCCAGACCGAATGTGAAGCTACGGGAGAAGTTTGGGTTCTCGTAACTGTTGACCACCTCAAACCCAGTCAACGGATACATTTCCCCCGCTTGAATCTTCAAGCCGTTGCCGACCGGAACGATGTACTCCGCATACAGTTCTTGGACGTCCAGCTCATTGTTGTCCGTACCAGGCTGGTAATTCGTGCGAGCCCGCGAATATCGGGCATCAGCCCCAAAACCGATCCGCGCACGAAAGCCCAGCCGATCCATGGCGCTCCCTGCCATCGCCGGCCGCTCCACCCCGATCACCATCATGTGCGGCACAAACGAGTTGGCTTGGCTGTCGAAGATACGCAGTTGATTGAGGTTCGTGTTGGGGTTATTGAAATTGTGGGTATAGGCCACATCCGCAGACCCGGAGAACTTAAAGCCCAAGGTCGTCCAGATGGACTCCGCATCCTCAGCGGCGGATACCGTGTTGCTGCCCAGCAGCGAGAGCAGCGCACACATGCCTATCACTATCCCGATACGACTACGCACTGGCTTCATGCTGTCATCCTCCTCGTCCAATTGATAATTCGAGTGCCCACTCGCCTTGCTGCTTGCCCATGGGTGCCGTTATAAATACGCACGCCATTATGAGCAAGCGGGGCATCTCTCCGCCCATTTGCCTCTCACATCCACATCGACTCCAAGCAGCCACTGCATACACATCGCTTCTGAGCAGCATTTGCCCATATGTGGCTATTCTTTCAGTTTCTTCTGCCATCCGCTTCATCTGTCTCAGAGTGATTCACGCCTCCTCGAATGCTGGAGAAAATGCCCCCTAGCCCGCTTGGGCATGGAGGACGTCATTGTGCATGCCATCAATGTTTGACTTGAGGTTGGTGGAAGACGCCGTTGTTCCCCTACCGCTGGAGGCCCTTAATACCTGTCACAAGGGAATCTGTCAATGCCAATGGAGCTTGCTTAAGCCTGGGGTGATCGGGACGTTTCACAATGTCTCCAAGGACTATCTGCCATTGTACTTGGCGGAGTTCTCCTTCCGCCTAAACTACAGAGAGAACCGCAACATCTTCACGGAATTCGTAGCCACCTATGCCAATATGACGTGAGGCACCCGCCTCTGACCAATTAGAGGACAGTTTCAAGTTCCACGTGCAGCGGGTGAATGATGGCGCAGGTGCGCATAAACTTCCAGGGGCGCGGCGAAGTCGAGACATTTTCGTGAGCGCGTGTTCAGGCAATGGGCCATGACAGTCAGCTCGCGCTGCGTGTACCCCGACAAGTCCGTGCCCTTGGGCAAGTACTGGCGCAGCAGCCCATTGGTGTTTTCATTGGTACCGCGTTGCCAAGGGCTGTACGGATCGGCAAAGAAGATCTGGAGCGCAAGCCGCTGGGCCAACTGCTCGTGCTCGGCCATCTCTTTCCCCCGATCATACGTCAAGGTTTTGCG